>CBFCXA010000047.1:0-11381 GCA_965601985.1 uncultured Chromatiales bacterium
GTCTTCGGTGCGCGTGTCGGACACGGTTAGCACCGCGATGTTCAGCGGTTTGAAGTCTCGCTCGGTGTTGCCGTCGTGAGCCACGGCTGCCTCCGTCGAATAGGGGGCGTCAATCTACCAGAACATCCCCGAATGCGTCTCGCAGCACACGGCGTAGTGAGCCAGGCAATCCGGGGCAGGGCGCATGGCCGGCGTCAGCGCAATACGTGCAGGAAGTGCAGGTGGCGTTCGTACTGCTCGAGCAGGTCCGCGAGGACGTGTTCGCGATCCCAGCCCATGATGCAGTAGTCCTGGCTGCCTTCCGCGAGGTGCACTTCCGCCCGGTAGTACTTTTCCGACTCGCTCAACTCATCGATACTTTTGCCGGCAAGCGCTTCGCCCGGCAGCGGATAGGCGCGGTTGCCCACCTCGTAGAGAAAGTCGAGTTCCTCTCCGTGGCGCACCTCCAGACGGGCCGCGTTGGCCGCGTCCCTGTCGTCTACGACTTCTGCCTGGATACCGTGTCGGCTCAGCTCGGTCTCGAACTCCTGCATGGCTGGCAGAACGACCTGGGCGAGATACCGGTCGATTGCCGAGCGCTTCGGATATCGCAGCAGGTTCTCCAGGCGCTGTTTCCACGGCCCGGCTGGGATCGACGGAGCCGTTGTTGCCGCAATCTGCACCTGGCGCTTGGCCAGGTCTACCTGCAGCGCCTTGCGGAAGCCCCAGATCGCTGCCAGCAGCGCCAGCGAAAACGGCATAGCGCCGGCTATTGCGGCAGTCTGCAGTGCCGATAGTCCGCCGGCCAGCAGCAGCACGAGCGCGGTGACGGCGATGATGCCCATCCAGAACAAGCGCCGGGCCAGCGGCGTGTCGTCGGTGCCGCCCGAGGAGAGCATGTTCAGCACCATCGCTCCGGAGTCGGCCGACGTGACGAAAAACACCAGCACCATAACCAGTGCCAGCAGCGACAGGGCCTTGCTCATCGGCCCGTACTCGAAGAACCGGAACAGGGCAACCGATTCGTCCTGCTGCACCGCTGCACCCAGTTCCGCCGCGCCGGAATTGAGAATCAGGTCGATCGCCGTATTGCCGAATACCGTCATCCATAGCAGCGTGAAGGCGGTAGGCCCGAGCAGGGCCCCTAGCACGAACTCCCGGATCGTTCGGCCCCGGGAAATGCGTGCAATAAAGAGCCCCACGAACGGCGCCCAGCTCATCCACCAGCCCCAGTAAAAGATGGTCCAGCCGCCCAGCCAGTCAGTCGGGTCATAGGCATACAGGTTGAAGGTCTTGCCGACGATGTCCGCAATGTAACTGCCGGTGTTCTCGGTGAACGTCTGCATCAGCAGGATCGTCGGGCCGGCCAGCATGACCGTGAGCAGCAGCAGCACGGCGAGAACGATATTGATCTCGGACAGCCGCTTGATGCCGGCATCGAGTCCCAGCAGCACCGATACCGTGGCGACCGACATGGTGGCGAGTATCAGGCCGATTTGTACGCCGGTGGTTTTCGGCAGGCCGAACAGATAGTTCATGCCCGAGTTGATCTGGTCCACGCCGAAACCGAGCGAGGTGGCAACGCCGAAGGTAGTGCCGAGAATCGCGAACACGTCGACCGCCGTGCCGATGGGGCCGTATATCCTCTCGCCGATCAGTGGATACAGTGCAGAGCGGAGCGTCAGCGGCAGTCCCATGCGGAACGAGAAGTAAGCGAGGATCAGCGCGACGATGGCGTAAATTGCCCAGGCGTGCAGCCCCCAGTGAAAGAACGTGATCTTCATGGCCTCGCGCGCCGCGGCTATCGTGCCGCCGTCGCCCTGCGGCGGTGACAGGAAATGCATCACAGGTTCCGCGACGCCAAAGAACATCAGGCCGATACCCATGCCGGCAGCGAAGAGCATGGCGAACCAGGAGACGAACGGGTATTCGGGTTCCGCGTGATCGGGTCCGAGGCGAATGTCGCCGTAGCTGGATACGGCAAATACGACGACGCTGACGACGATGATTGCTACTACCAGCACGTAATACCAGCTGGCGTAGTTGACGATGCCATCCTGCAGGCGCGCGAAAACGGTCTCGGCCTGCTCGGGCAGCGCTGCGGCAGTGATGACGATGAGTGCGAGCAGTGCCGCCGACCACAAGAATACCGGGCGATCGAGTGTCGATTCGGGTGCCTTGTTGTGCTCGGAGCTCATTGGTTAATGTGCGCTTAAGTCTTTGACAAACAATCTAAAAAGCGCATGACTTCAAGGCTGCAGAAAGCGCCGGGCCATGGCCCGGCAGTGCGCACGGTAGAAATTCTATCAGGCGCCGCTGCTCCACGTTGGTGTGCGCAGCGCAGGAAACGACGGAACTGCCGATTTGTGTCGGCAGCTGCGAGTGGCCGTATCACGGCCTGCAGATTTTGTGACACGGTATTCCGTCAGTGATAACAGTTGGATACAAAATCTTCGCTGGTCAAAAAATGACCAGCAAGAAATAATTTTTCAACTCCGTATAATCGCAACGCGGACGGTCACGAAGACCGTCCTTTTTTTTGGGCCGGAGATTCAGGAAGTTTGATGTCACTGAGTACGAAGCAGCGGTGCCGTAAGGCAGGACAAGACCACGAATCCAACGGGGGGCGCGACCAGCGCCGCCGAGCCTCAATAGCTGCGCGAAGGCCGTCAGCCCCGCGGCCCGCAGCCGTCACTTTCTCGCGAACACGCGTCAACCAGGCGGTCGTCACCGCCATAGCCACGACCTTCGCCGGCGCCAGCGCGCATGCGCAGATGGAAGACATCGTCGTCACCGCGACCAAGCGTGAGGAATCGCTCCAGGACGTTCCCGTGGCCGTCACGGCCCTGGAAGAAGACGGCCTGAGAGAGCTGCGAATCGGCACCTTTGACGACTACGTCAACTACCTGCCGAATGTCGTCTACCAGGGCACCGGGCCGGGCCAGAACGAGATTTTCATCCGCGGCGCAGCGACCTCCCAGACCATCATCAGCCTCTCGTCGGCATCGGGCCTGCAGCCGGGGGTCGCGCTATATGTAGATGAGCAGCCGGTTGCCCTGCAGGGCCGCAATCTCGACGTGTACGTCACCGACATGCAGCGCGTGGAGGTGGTGACCGGACCTCAGGGCACGGTGTTCGGCGCCAGCTCCCAGGCCGGCACTGTCCGCCTGATTACGAACAAACCCGATCACGACAACTTCCAGGCCGGCTTCGATGCGAGTCTTTCTGCCACCTCGGGTGGCGAGCCGAGCAACTCGGTCGAGGGCTTCGTCAACGTGCCGCTGACCGACCAGTTCGCGCTGCGTATCGCGGCGTATAACGACTTCCAGGGTGGCTGGATCGATAACGTTCAGAACGATCCATCGAACGGCGGCTTCACCGGCAGTGCCGTGGTGCTCGACCGCAATGACCCCTTCGATCTGCTGGGTGACCCCGCTAATGTCGCGGCGACGCGGCTGACTATTCCGCGCAACCAGGAATTTGTCGAAGAAGACTTCAATGACGCGACCTATCGGGGCGCGCGCATCGGTCTTTCGTGGCTAATCAACGACGAATGGGACCTGCTGCTGCAGCACACCACGCAGACGCTGGAAACCGAGGGCGTCTGGCATTACGACGCGAACTTAAGCGGCGACAGCTCGGTCAATCGCTTCAACCCGGATCGCAACGAAGATGAGTTCGGGCTGACCACCTGGACCGTCAATGGCCGTATCGCGAACCTCGATGTGGTGTACACAGGCGGCTACCTCGACCGCCAGGTCGATGCGGCGATCGACTATACGGGCTACGGCAATGGCGGCCTTTACGCGGTCTACTACCAGTGCGACTACAACGCCGCGCCGCCCAGCTGTTTCTCGCCGCGCCGCTTCTACCAGGAAGACACGAGCAACGAGCGTTTCACGCATGAGTTCCGTATTACCACGCCCGCGGAAAACCGGATTCGGGCGATCGGCGGTATCTTCTTCGACCAGCTTGAACTGGCGACCACCGGCGCATTTCAGCTGGCGTCGATCCAGGAGGTCGACCAGGACGGCAACGGCATTCCCGGCACGGGCGTGCTGCCGCCGCAGAATATCGACCTCGGTAATGTCGAGGGCGTGAAGCAGCGAACCGGTTTCGGCTCGCAGGTGAACTTCGTCAACAGCTTCACGCGGGATAGCCAGCAGATTGCGCTGTTCGGTGAGCTGGAGTTCGACATCCTGCCTGAGCTGACGGCATCGGTTGGCGCCCGCTGGTACGAGATCGAGGACGATTTCAAGGGCGCGACGTCGACGGTCAACGTGACGGAACGTCTGAAAGCAATCGGCGCTGGCACGCTCGAAGCACTGCAGAATGCGCCGCCCAGTGCAGGCATCGGCGACCCCGATGAACTATTCGCGGCGATCCAGAGCGGTCAGCTGGACACCAGCGGGCTGGACAGCGGCGGCGTGCTGACCGTTGATGACGTTATCTGGCGTGCGTCGCTGGACTGGCAGGCATCCGAAGAAATATTGCTGTTCGCAACCTACGCACAGGGCTTCCGTCCGCCGGCGGTGAACCGTGTCGGCGGCAGCACGGCGAACGTGGCTACCGGCGTGTTTGC
This sequence comes from uncultured Chromatiales bacterium, assembly GCA_965601985.1. Classification (GTDB taxonomy): domain Bacteria; phylum Pseudomonadota; class Gammaproteobacteria; order Steroidobacterales; genus J054. The sequence goes on from CBFCXA010000047.1 coordinate 4,562, forward strand.
CGACTTCCGTATTCCGATCTATGCGCGCACGGACGAACTCGAGAACTACGAGATCGGTTTCAAGTCGGACCTGTTCGATAACCGGGTGCGGCTGAACCTGACCGGTTACTTCACCGAGATCACCGATCTGCAGACCTCGCGTTATGATCCGACGAACATCAGCTTCCTGTGGTTCTCCGACAACGTCGGCGATGCGGAAATCCGCGGCCTGGATGGCGAAATCACCTGGGTACCGACGGACAACTGGACCATCACCAGCAGTTTCTCGTTCCTGGATTCCGAACTCACCCGGCTGAACGGCGATCTGCAGAGCATCGCCGCGCCGGTCGGCAGCCGCCTGCCGTACGCGGCTGAATTCACCGGGAACATCCGGGCCCGCTACGACTTCGAGCTGCCGGACTTCGGCGAGCTCGTTGGCTGGCAGGGTTACATCACTGCGGGGCTCAGCTACACGGGCGACAGCCTCGCCGGTCTGACTATGGATGCCTACCTCGTGGAAGACACCACGCGGCGGGTCTTCGGTCGTGGTTCCGGCCTCAAGATCGAGGACACCGGCACCAGCTTCCAGGGCGCGCCGACCGGCACCGAGTTGCTGGATACGTCAAAGAACCGCCCCGGCGAGCGGGAGATCGCGGGTGGGCGCTACGTGCAGGATTCGTATACGCTGCTTAATGTGGCTTTCGGCGCGTACCACGATGTGTGGTCGGCCGAGTTCTTCATCGACAATCTGACCGATGAGAGCGCGATCAATAACGTCAATACCCAGTCGTTTACGGCCCGCGTGGTTACCAACCGTCCGCGGACGGTTGGTTTCCGGGTGTCGGCGCGCTTCGAATAGCCATTTCTCGTTATCGCGACCGCAAAACCGGGGCAGGTTCGAACCTGCCCCGGTTTTGCGTTTGCCATTCGGCGTCCGCGCATGAGCAGCAGTAGCGCTTCCGGGGCCGCAGGTGTCGACACGTTTGCGACGCGCCTGGCCGGCGCACGCGACCTGATCCAGAACACGCGCTTCGACGACGCAGCCGCGCAGCTCAAGGAAATGCTCGAGCAGTTCCCGGCGCCCGCAGAGCAGCTGGAGACACTGTATGCGCTCGCGGTCGCAAACCGCTACAACAAGAATGTGCCGGCCGCGATGGCGTCGCTCGAACGCTTGCTCGCGATCCGCCCCGACTACAGCCGTGCTTACCAGGAGCTCGGCTACAACCTGCTGAGCGAAAACGAGCCGGGAGAGGCGACCAACGCCTTCGCCCAGGCCGTGGAACGAAACCCCGGTCTGCTGGCCAGCTGGAAGGCGCTGGTGCAGCTGCATGCGCGCGCAGGCCGGCAGGAATTCGCAGATAACGCAGCGGCGCAGGTGCGGTACCTCGAAGCCCTGCCGCGCGAACTGGCCGCGGCCACCGACCTGATGTACGACGGCAGGCTGGCCGAGGCCGACCAGCTATGCCGGCAGTTTCTGCGCGGCAATCGCCAGCACGTCGAGGGCATGCGGATCCTCGCCGATATCGGTGTGCGCCTGCGGGTGTACGACGATGCGGAGTTCCTGCTCGAAAGCTGTGTCACCTTCGATCCGGAGAATCTGCGCGCCCGCGCCGACTACCTCAGTTTGCTCAACCGTCGCGGCAAGTTCGCCAAAGCGCGCGAGCAGGCCGAGGTGCTGCTCGCGCGCCAGCCCGACGATCCGGGTGCCCGGGCCGGCCTGGCCGCGGCACTGGTCGGCCTGGGCCAGGTCGACGCGGGCATTGCCGAGTATCAGCGCGTAATCGAGCAGGGCCAGGCGCGACCCGGCATCTACCTTTTGCTGGGCCATGCGCAGAAAGCAGCCGGCGACCGCGACGCAGCGGTGGCGTCGTACCGGCACGCATACCAGGTCCGGCCGGCGTTCGGCGATGCCTACTGGAGTCTGGCCAACACCAAGACCTACCGCTTTACCGACGCCGAGATAGAGCGAATCCAAGCCGAGGAAGCGGCGACCGGCATCGGTGTGGACGATCGGGTGCATTTGTGTTTTGCCGCCGGCAAAGCCTTCGAGGACCGGAAAGATTACGATCGTGCTTTCGAGTATTACGAGCGCGGCAACGCGCTGCAGCAGGCGGTGACCGGTTTCGACCCGGTCCGCACCACGCGCATCATGCAGCGCCAGCGCGAAACCTGCACCCGCGAGCTGTTCGAGCAGCGCGGTGCTCTCGGCTACGACTGCCGCGACCCTATCTTCATCGTCGGCCTGCCGCGCGCGGGGTCGACGCTGCTGGAACAGATCATCGCGTCGCATTCGATGGTCGAAGGCACCATGGAGCTGCACAACATCCTGGGCCTGGCACAGCGCCTGCGCGGCCGGGCCGCCGGCGGCGAGTCACGTTATCCGCAGATCCTGTGGGAACTGGAAGACGACTATTTCCGGCGCTTCGGCGAGCAGTTCATCAACGATACCCGCGTGTTTCGCGGTGACGCGCCGATGTTCATCGACAAAATGCCGAACAACTTCATCCACATCGGGCTGATCCGGCTGATCCTGCCGCAGGCCAAAGTGATCGATGCGCGACGCCACCCGATGGGCTGTTGCTTCAGCGGCTTCAAACAGCTGTTCGGCGAGGGACAGGATTTCACATACGGGCTGGAGTCCATCGGCCGTTATTACCGCGACTATGTCGAGCTGATGGATCACTGGGACGAGGTGCTGCCCGGCTTCGTGCTGCGTGTGATGTACGAGGACGTGGTCGCCGACCTGGACGGCCAGGTCCGGCGTATTCTCGAATTTCTCGGCCTGCCGTTCGAAGACGCCTGTCTGCGCTTCCACGAAACCGAGCGCAACGTGAAGACGCCCAGTTCCGAGCAGGTGCGCCAGCCGATCTATCGCGGCGGGCTGGAGCAGTGGCGACATTTCGAGCCTCATCTCGGGCCCTTGCGCGACGCGCTGGGCCCCGAGGTACTGCGCCGCTATCCGCTCGAGTGACGGATAGCGGAGGGGGCTGGCTCAGGCCGAGGCCCCTACGTCGAATCCGGCTGCCGGCGTTAGTCCGCCAGGACATCCCCGAATGCGTCGCGCAGCACCCGGCGCAGCTCGCCGAGTGAGTCGGGGTCCATCAGGTTCAGCGCCGGAATCTCGCAGAGCTTCTCGACCAGCTCGATGCCGGCGGTGGTGTTGGTAGCCGGACCGGTGACCAGGTCGGGGTGCAGGCCAAAGGCGTGTTGCACACCGAGCACTGCATAGGGGTCGGACGCAGACAGGGTGATCAGCTTCACCTGCTTATTCAGCTCGTCAATAGCGACGTCGCCGTTGTAGGGCTCGAGCGGCGAGGCGCCTGCCTCGGCGACCAGGATGTCCGGCTCCAGCGCGGCGACCCGGCGCTTCAGGTAGCGCATCGCGTCGTGAAACTGCTTGCGCGGTACCACGGTGGACGGCAGCCCGGCGTCGACGAAGTCCAGCACCGCGTCGGCGCCGGCGTCCTTGTAGGTCAGCACGTCGCGGTAGCGTGCGGCGCCGGTGAACTTCGCGCCGACAATGCGCAGCCCGCTCTTCTTCAGCTCATGAATGATCATGCGCCCCGTGGTGGTCTTGCCGGCCGACATCGAGGTGCCGACCAGCAGAATCACCGGTACGTCGAGCTTCGCGTCCGGCGCATCGGGAACGAAGTCCTGCATGCGCAGCGGCCGGTCGCTGCGCAATACGTGACCCATGTAGGTCAGCGACATCAGCCGCGGTAGCATCCACGAAGTCGAAGTTGCCAGCCCGAACAGGCCGGCGCCGGTCAGTGCATGGAAGTTGCCGTCCGGCCCGATCGCATCCCAGGCGCCGACGCCTTCCAGCGTCGCGGCACGGTCGCCGAAGGCGCCGACTACCAGGTCGCCCTCCAGCACGTCGACCATGCGGCCGTTGGTCAGTTCGACCTTGTACAGATCGCTGGGTGTGCCGGTGACGCGGCCGACCACATAGTCGCCCATGCTCCAGTCGGAGCGCGACAGAGCGCGGACCTCGAACGGCTGCTCGTCCAGGTCGGCGATCCGCGTGACCGACGACAGGAAGTAGCGGTTGCCGTCGTGGTCAATCGTCAGCATCGGGAATCTCCAGCGGCGGGTGGAGGATCAGCAGGGCCAGCAGCGCGGTGCGTTCCTCGGTCTTGTCCAGCAGCAGGTGCTCGTGGCGCGCGTGCGCGCCGTCGCCGACCGGGCCCAGGCCGTCGAGCGTCGCGGTGTACAGGCTCGCGGTGCTGCCGTCCGAGCCGCCGCCGGCCAGGCCCTCGCTGAGGTCGAGACCGATCCGGCCGCCGAGAGTTTTCGCCACTGACCACAGCGCCTGGTTCGCCGGCGTCGGCTCCAGCGGTGGCCGTCCGATGAAGCCATCGATGTCGAGTTCCACCCCCGGCGTTTCCGGTTCGATCGCCAGGATCTCCTTGCTGACGCGCTCTGCATCGACCTCGGTCTGCACGCGCACGTCGATCACCGCGGTACTTTCCGGTGCGATCACGTTCGGGCGGATGCCTCCGTCGATGGTACCGACGTTGACCGAGATGCCGGCGGCAGGGTCGTTCAGCCCGAACAGTTTCTGGATCACGTGCGAGAGTTCCAGGATCGCGCTCGCGCCTGATTCCGGGTCCAGGCCCGCGTGCGCGGCCTTGCCACGCGCACAGACGGTGAAGCGGCCGACACCCTTGCGCGTGGTCTTGATCGTGCCCTCCGGCCCCATGCTCGGTTCCATCACCAGCGCACGATCGGCAATCTGGGCCAGCCGACGAATGTGCCGGGTGGATTCGCGGCTACCGATTTCCTCGTCGGAGTTCAGCAGGATCACCGGTGTGACGCTCGGCTCGAGGCCGAGCGACGCGATGCTGCGCAGTGCGAACAGAATCTGCACGATACCGCCTTTCATGTCGAACACGCCGGGACCGCGCACCACGTTGTCGTCGACCTCGAAGGGCATGTCCCTGAGCGTGCCGACCGGCCACACGGTATCGTAGTGACCGAGCAGCAGCTGCACCGGCCGGCCGCGTTCGCGGTTGACCGGCGCGGCGAACATCGAGCCGCCGGTTCGCCGGCCGCTGAGCTTGCGCACGCGGTAGCCGAGCCCGGCCAGCTCGTCGCTGATCATGTCTCGGATTGGCAGCTGGGTACCGGCGTCGGACGATGGTGTCTCGACGCGCGCGAGTCTTTCCAGCAGGCCGAGCATCGGCTCGCGCTGCGCGCGCACCTTGTCGAGCAGCTGCGCCGGCTCGTCCATCGTTCAGCGCTGCATGCCGGCCGGCATCGGGAACGCGTTGCTGTCGGCGATCTGCGCGAAGCGCTTGGGATACAGGTAGGCGAACAGCGGCGACTTGCGAATCAGGTCCTGGTCGTCTTCATCGGATACGCGCAGTGCGTCCCGATCCACGTGTGCAGCGACGATCTTGCCGGTGATCAGGCTGTTGACGCCGAAGTCGTCGACGATCTTGAATAGCTCGCATTCCAGGTACACGTAGCCGCCGTTCACGAACACGCCGTCGACCTGGCTGGCCGGCACCGTGTCGAAGGCCTGCAGCACCGGTTTGTCATCATCGCAGCGCGGGGAGGCTGCCAGGCTCATGTACAGAATCTGCTCGGGTCGCGGGTAGGTGACCGTAAACACGCCGGTCCGCCTGGCATTGGCGTAGGTCGCGTGCCGAGGCGTGCACACGAAACCGAAGTAATTGTCCCAGCTCATCGGGATGGCCAGGTGCTTCGGCGCGATGTCGATGTCGCCGTCCGGTTCGCGGGTGCCGATCAGCACCAGCGGCGCAAGGGTGAAGAAACGCTCCCAGATCGGCGTATCGCAGTCGAGGCTGGTGACGTCGGTTGCGGTGATGTCGTTCATTTTCGCTCCCTTAACCGCTCAGGCCGCGCTGCCGCCGCCGGCCCGGCGCAGTTGTTCCCGCAGCGTCTCGGCCAGGACCCGGCAGGCATCGGTCACGGTGAATACGCCGGCCAGTTTGCCCTTGCGGGTGACGATGGCCGAACCCAGGTGTTCCTCGGCCATGTGCTCGACCACCAGGTCCAGCCGTGTATCGAGATCGACGATATAGGCATCGCGGACCATCGCATCGCCCACCGCCAGATCGCTGCCGCTGGGGTAGGCGAAATCAGGACCCAGCATCAGCTTGATGTCCCGGTCCGAGACCATGCCGGCGAGTTCGCCGTCGTCGGTTACCGGCAGGTGGCGAATATGGTGTTCGCGCATGAATTCCAACGCCTGGTCGACGCTGGCTGCCGCGCTCACCGAGTAGGGGAACGGGGTCATTGCGGTCTTGACCGCGGGAATGCGTTTCATTTGCGGGCCTCCATACCTCACTATCAGCCGGCCCCGGGCCGGCGGCAATCCGAAATACTACGTAGCGCAGCGCCGGCCTGCACTGGGCGTATTGTTGGTGAGCGCCGCCGCGTCTAGAGTAGGCGCAAAAGCGAGGCACAGATGGCTGCTGCAGGTCAGAACCTGGAACCCTACTGGATGCCGTTCACCGGCAACCGCTATTTCAAGTCGCATCCGCTGATGGTCGAGTCGGCCTCGGGCATGTACTACCGCAGCAGCGACGGGCGGGAGATCCTCGACGCTATTTCTGGCCTGTGGTGCTGCAATGCCGGCCACGCGCATCCGCGGATCACCGAGGCGATTCGTGAGCAGGCCGGGCGGCTGGATTACGCCACCGCCTTTCAGCTCGGGCATGCCGGGGCATTCGAGCTGGCCGAACGCCTGACCGGTATGGCACCGCAGGGCCTGGACTACGCGTTTTTTACCAGCTCGGGTTCGGAGTCGGTCGACACGGCGCTGAAGATCGCGCTGGCCTATCAGCGCCAGCGCGGGGAGGCGCAGCGCACG
>CBFCXA010000048.1:0-11318 GCA_965601985.1 uncultured Chromatiales bacterium
AACCGATACCAGGCCGATGATCGGCCAGGTGAGGTTGGGCGGCGGCGTGGTCGCAATCTTGGGCGAGGACAGCAGAATGTTGTACTCCCCCTGCTCGATCCGCACATAGGAGTGCCGGTCGTAGCGGGCAAAAGCGACTTTTTGCAGCGTCGGCAACCACGCACTGCTGTCGCTGTCGCTGGCCTTCAGGCGCTGCACGAATTCGTTCGGCTCGAAGGGGATCTCGGACTCGTCAGGAAAGCCCTCACTGGAAGTCCAGTTCACATCCGGCCCGTCGATGCGGATATCGAACGGGTTGTCGCGGGTGATCGCCTCGGCGCGGCGGATGTCGGGCGGGTAGCCCAGGTCTTCGAGTACATAATTGGTATGCAGCGCGATGTGCGCGCCGGCGATATCGCGCAGGTAATCGCGATCGAGCACCACGTTTACCGCGTAGCGTGATGCGAATGCGTAAATAATTGAGGTGATCAGGAACACGCCGAGCAGGCGCGCGGATAGAGAATTGGTAATTCGGGAGATCATGCTTTCAGCTCCTCACCGATAAAGGTGTAACCGGCGCCCCAGACCGTCTTGATGAAACGCGGGTGTTTCGCCGTGTCGCCGAGTTTCTGGCGCAGCCGGCTGACCAGGATGTCGACCGAGCGCGAGAATAGCTGCGCATCGATGCCGCGCAGCTCGTTGAGAATGTCGTCGCGCGAGTAGACCTTGCCCGGGTTGGCTGCCATCAGCGCCAGCAGCTGGAACTCCATCGTGGTCAACTCCAGCTCCTGGTCATCCAGGCGCGCTGCTCGTTTTTCCGGGTTGACTTCGAGGCCCTGGTAGCGAAGTACGCCGTCCTCCGGCGTGTTGTCGCCGCTGCGACGCAGAACATTCTGAATCCGGGCGACCAGTTCGCGCGGCTCGAAAGGTTTGGGCAGGTAATCATCGGCGCCGATCTCAAGGCCGACGATACGGTCGGTCACCTCACCGCGCGCGGTGAGCATGATGATCGGCACACTGCTGGACTTGCGAATACTGCGGCAGACCTCGAAGCCGTCCTGCTCGGGCAGCATGACGTCGAGGATGACCAGGTCGGGCTGCTCCTGGCGCAGTTTCTCCAGGCCCACGCTGGGCAGGGTGGCGGTGCTGAGCTCGAGATCGAAGCGGCTGAAGTAGTTGCCGAGCAGACCGCCCAGTTTCTCGTCGTCATCGATGAGCAGGATTTTCGCCATCGTTTTTGGTCGTCGTCCGGAAAGCGCCCTCAAGGCCCTGTGGCAGCCATTGTAAGCGATTGAATTAGAACAGAAACCGAGGGTTACAAACTGTTACAGGCTGTTACTCCTCAGAAAGGTTAAACCAAGTACCAATCCCTATAGTTATGTATATCGGAGAAGCAATTCAGACGCAGGAGGCGGAACGATGCTGAACCTGAAAACCGGAAACTTTGATCGCCGTGACGAGATCATCCTGGCCATTATCGCGCTTGTTATTCCCCTGGCAACGCTGCCGGCCATGATTGGTCTCTAACCCCGACGGCGGGCCGGCCCGGAAGGGATTCCGCCGGCTCGCCGCCCCCCTACACCCTCGATCTTGTGGCCCGCTTGCGGGCCACTTTTTTGTCTCTCGATAAAGTCAGGCAGCCGCGCCCGGCTGCAGAAGAGCGCGTCAGGCGGGAACCGATGCCGCGCGCAAAACCATACGGTGGGCGAATCCGGACAGCAGCGGCACCGCCAGCGCCCAGGCTATGCCGATCACGACCAGAGCGTTGACCGTCCGCATGCCCCAGTCGGCTGCGCCGAGCTCGACGCCGGCAATGTAGGCCAGCGGACCGCCGATCAGGCCGAGTGCCGCGGACAGCAGGTAGCGGCCCTGCAGCCAGCGCATTGAGAGATTCAGGGTCAGGGCGAAATTCATCCACATGACCACGATCCAGAACGGCGCGAGCTGGCTGGAAGGCAGCGGGTGCGCATAGTCGAGTACGCCCAGCTGCAGGAACAGGGTATCGAGCAGCAGCCCGGTCAGAGCCGCGGCGCCAAGCAGCCAAAGGTCGGCTTCCCGGTGGCGGCTGTGGGCGAAATGCCAGGCGGCGAAAGCGCATAGCAGCACCAGGCCCAGCCACGGCCGGCCGGTCCCGGCGCCGAACAGGCTGCCAAACCATACTCCCTTGAAAAACAGTATGTTAGCGATTGACTGCAAGTGATCGCCTCAGCGTTCTCGGATCAGTAAATGAACCCGGCCAGGGTGAACATCGGCACCAGCATTACGACCAGTGACAGCACCACTTCTTCGCGACGGTCGACCAGGCTCTTGAATTTTTGCTGCAGCATCTTCTTGCTCCATAAGCGTGAATTCGAGTGAACACCCTATCCGGACGCAGCCGCAGGAGATTGTCAGACCGGTAACGGCGTGTAACAGAATGTAATTCCGCGTGCCGGCAGCGGCCGGCGCCAAGCCAGCGGCAGCGCCACGCCCCGCATCCGCCTGCCGGACCGTCGCCGGCCGACCTTTGAACCGGCAGGCACCGACATTAGACTTGCGGCTCTTTTTCGACCGAGCAGTCTGCGGAGAAAACAATGAGCCAGGGCACGGAAACCAAGACCATCATGGAGTTCCTGAACGAGAGTCCGGACGTCGACGTGTCGCGTGCCTGGGAGCGTTGCTGGAACATCCACTCGAAGATCGTGGAGCGGATCCGCGCGCGCTTCGACGTGAGCCTGCATCACTCCTGCGAGGGCGAAGACTATTTCAGCGCCCCGGACGGGCAGCTGGAAGGCTCGTTCAACGCCTATTCCGGCGACGAAGTCGACTGGCTGGTGCATTCCTGGATCGGCAACCGCAAGGCCAGCATCCTCGATATGAACGCGACCTGCTTCCTGGCCCAGCAGAACCAGGTGCCGCATCTGGCGGTAATCTTCGGCACCATTCCGAAGCTGTACTTCTATGCCGAGTACACCCCGCGCGTCGATCTGCGCACCAACCCGGACTACCTGGCGAAATACTACGAACCGGCGAACGCGGACTTTTTGAAGTTCCGCAGTGACCCGAACTGGACGCGCTTCGTCAGCCACGGCACTTACCTGCGCGCCCTGATGTCGCCGGTAGCCACCAGCTCGACCGCCGAGCTGACCGACGACAACATCGACACCTGCGAAAAATTCCTCGGGCCGTTCATCGATCGCTGGTTCGGCTGGCTGGACGAGGCCGAGACCCTGCCCGAAGAGCAGCGGGCCGCGCAGCAGCAATATGACTTTACGGTTCGCGAGCTCGGCTATCGCACCGACCCGATGAACGTGCTGCCGCAAAAGGTGTTCGGCGACGAGGAATTCAACCGTCGGCTCGACATGCGCTGCGGGGTCACGCAAATGGCCGAAGCCCGGCGCGCGGCCTGAGCGTCAGGCTGGTATCTTCGCCCACCCGTCAAGCAACCAGGAACCACCATGCCCAGCGTCCCGATCAACGGCCACGACATGTACTACGAAATTCACGGCAGCGGCGATCCGGCCATCTGCATGGGTGGCTGGGGCACCTACTGTCACGGCGGCGAAGGCGGGCTCGCGCGAGGCCTGACCGATGAGTACCAGGTGCTGTGCATCGACTACCGCGGCATCGGCGACTCCACTGACGATCTGAGCGTGGAACCGACCATGGCGCTGCACGCCGAGGATGTCATCGGGCTGCTCGATCACCTGGGCTGGCAGAACGTGCATTTCGTCGGCCTGGTCGGCATGGGCGCCTGCATCGCGCAGGAAGTCGCAATACGTCGACCGGAACTGGTGCGCAGCATGGTCAATATGGGCGCCTGGGCCAAGGTCGACGAGTTCCTCGGCGACCAGCTCGAGGTGTTTCGGGACGTACATAAAGACTGCGGCTTCTTCACCTTTCAGAAGCACGTCTGCACCATGAGCTTCCTGCCAGAGTTCTACATCGCAAACCGCCACCGGCTGCTCGGCCCCGACGGCCCGTGGCACGAGCTCAATGGCCGTTACCAGGCGCACGAGCGCCTGGTCGGCGCCTGCCTGTCGCATGACGCGCTGGACCGGCTGGGCCAGATCAAGGCGCCGAGCCTGATCATCCACGCGGGGAAGGACACGGTTACCAGCCCGCGCTACACGCTGCCGCTGGAGCACGGTATTCCGAATGCCGAAGGTGTCCTGATGGAAGACGTCGCGCACGTGGTGGCCGGCAAAGAGCAGAAAATAGCGTTCGGCAAGATCCTGTTCGACTTCCTCGGCCGGCACTGATGGGGCAGGTCATTCCCGGCGAGAGCTGGGACGAGCGGCTGGCACGCCTTGGCATACCGGAGATTCGCCGCCACATTCTTCTCTGCTGCGACCAGACCAAGCCGAAGTGTTGCGGCCTGGAAGAGAGTCTCGAGGCCTGGAACTACCTGAAGAAGCGCCTCGCGCAGCTCAAGCTGACCGGCGCGGGCGGTATCTACCGCAGCAAAGCGAACTGCCTGCAGGTCTGCGTGGACGGACCCATAGCCGTGGTGTATCCGGAAGGCAGCTGGTACCGGCACTGCACGCCGGAGGTACTGGAGCGGATTATCCAGGAGCACCTGGTCGGCGGGGTGCCGGTCGAGGAATACCTGATTGCGGCCCGGCCGCTGCCGTCGGGTGACGCGGCCGGCTAGGTAAGCAGAGCAATTGGCCGCAAATGCAGGCGTTTGTGCGCTGGCCCCGGGCAGCGCGGCGGTCCAGGCTTTGGCGCATGCAAACCAGGTCGACCAGGCGAACTCTGCTGATCCATGGCCTGCTGCTGGGCTTTCTGGCCCCGGGCGCGGTGGCCGAGTCTCGCCAGGCGCGCCAACGGCGCTGCAAGCAGATCAAGAAGCGGATCGCAGGGATCGAATCGCGGCTGCGGCAGGGACACAGCGCCCGTACCGGGCGTCGCTACCGCGAAAAATTGCGGGCACTGGAGCTGGAGCGTTACCGGCGCTGTCGGTAGAAGGCCCGGCGCCACGCCAGAAAAAACAACCGAGTATTAATCCCCGACACGGGACTACGGTGGCAATGCTGACATGGCACCGGGCGCTGACCGGACCTTCGCGTTCACGGCACTAAAGGCCGCTTCCGTAACGCTGAACACAGGCGCCTGGCGGTCGACTGGAGCCGGCTTATCGAATGCTTTAAGGCCGGTCCCGCACCGCGGCGCTGCGGGCGAACGGAGTATAACCGAAGGTGCTAATTGCGGGTTGAGAAACGGGAAAACCCGTCAAAGGCAAGCGCTTGTGTCAGATTATTGGCAGATTTTCTATTCTAAAAACAAGCCCTTAAGCGAATCGCCGGGAAAAACCCAGATCTTGCTGCATCGCATTTACACAGCCCGGCGCGCTGCATTGCGTCAACAGCAGGCTTCAGGTCCTGCGCCGGCCCCGGCAGAGAACGGCAGGCTTTCGCCGCAACCGTCGAAAATGCCGTAGTGCGTGGCGCTATCGCCATAGAATTCGAACGCCGATGCAAAACGCGTTTCGGCCAGCATGCGCCAGGTATTGCCACAAACCGGGACCAGCTTGCCGCGCTCGAAGCGATGATGCTGGTCGAGCTCGAACGCGTCCGGGGCGTGAGCAATACCGCCACGATAGCGCACCGCCTGGCCATAGTCTTCGCAGGACGCCTCGAGGCCGGCCAGCTTGAATAATCGATAGGTCGCGGAGAAGAAGCGGATGTTGCCGACCCGGGCAGCCAGGCGCGTATCGTCGACCGAAATCGGCCGGTCGGTTACCAGTCGCGGGTCGCCAAATCCGGCGGCCCCGGCGAGTTGCAGAAAATCGTTCCAGTACAGCGCACCGGACAGGCACTCGCCGTAGAGCACCGGGTCGGACTGCAGTTCCGCCGGTATCCGACGATCTGCATAGACATCGGCAAAATACAGCTCGCCGCCGGGCCTGAGTAAACGCCAGGCCTGGTCCAGTACCGCCCGCTTGTCGCCAGCCAGGTTGATCACGCAGTTCGACACGATGATGTCGAAGCTGTCATCGGCCAGACCGGTCGCCTCGAGGTGCTCGATGTCTCCTTCGATGAACTCGACGTTCGGGCGCGCGTAGCCGAATTCCCGAGCGTGATAATCGCGGTGACGCTTCGCGACCTCCAGCTGTGCGGCGGTCATGTCGACGCCGACCACCTGGCCGTGCTCGCCCACCAGCTGCGACAGCGCATACACATCCCGCCCGGCGCCGCAGCCCAGGTCGAGAATCCGCGTGCCTTCCAGGGCTTCGGGCAGCACCAGACCACAGCCGTAATAGCGCGTCATCACCTCGTCGTGGATCTGCGCGAGTACGCGCTTGAGGTAGTCCGGCGGGGCGGCTTCGGTACAGCAGGCGTCGGTCTTGAGATCAGCGGAAGACTGCAGTACTTCCCCGTAATAGCGTTGAACTTCGGCGCGCATGGGCGAGCATTCTCCGTGGTGGTTCGGTGTTCCAGTCCGGTTCTTTGCTTGGTCCCCGGCCGATCGCGTTAGTTCCCGCCGGGACGGGCGGCGCATTATGCTGCGCGCATGTCGCCATCCACCACAACTACGGCTGCGCTGGTCGTGTTCTGCCGGCGGCCCGCACCCGGTGTGGGCAAGCAGCGTATCGCCGCCGGGCTCGGGCGCGAGTTCGCCTGCCGGCTCGGCGAGGCCCTGCTCGAGACCACCCTGGAAGACGCACGGGCCTGGCCCGGCGACGTGTTCATTGCGCCGGCCGACGACAAGGACCTCGATTGGGCGGCGGCTCTCGGCCCGCCCGGCTGGTCCGTCGTGATGCAGGGCCCGGGCAATCTCGGTCAGCGGCTGAATACAGTCGATCGGGAACTGCGCAGCCGCGGCTACCGGTGCCTGGTATTCATCGGCAGCGACGCGCCGCTGCTCGACCAGGCTTATTACCGGGATGCGCGCAACAGGCTCGAGGACGCCGAAGTCGTCCTCGGACCGGCCGACGACGGCGGCGTCACGCTGATGGCCGCACGCGCGCCCTGGCCGACACTGAACGCGCTGCCCTGGAGCAGCGAGGAACTCGGCACGGCGCTGGAGCGCTGCTGCCGCGACGCCGGTCTGCGTGTTGCCCGGCTGCCGGTGAATACCGACGTCGACCTGCCGGAGCAACTGCCACGGCTCATGGCAGCGCTGACCGGCGATCGGCGACCGGCAAGACGCGCGCTGGCCAGCTGGCTCGCCGAGGCTTTGCCACCGGCATGACCACATCGAACCCGTCGCTGAGCGTCATCGTGCCGGTGCTGGGCGACACGCCCGCGCTCGCCGGATTGCTGGCCAGCCTCACTGCGCAGACCTGTCCGCCGGAGGAGATCATCGTCGCCGACGGCGCGGACGACAGCGAATGCCTGGCGCTGTGCCGGCACTACGGCGTCCGGCACCTGGCGACCCGGCCGGGGCGCGGCGGTCAGCTGCGCGCCGCTGCTGATGTGGCAAGCCAACAGGCCCTGTGGTTTCTGCACGCCGATACGCGGCCCGAGCACACGGCGGCCGCGGCGCTGCGCGAGAGCCTCAAGGGCGGCGCCGTCGGCGGCTGCTTCGCGTTCCGCTTCGCCGGGCCCGACTCCGTCGGCCGGCGAACGCTGGCCGCGATGATCAACTGGCGCGCCGCGATCGGCATTCCGTATGGCGACCAGGGTATTTTCGCCAGCGCTGCGGCTTACCGCGATGCGGGCGGCTTTGCCGACGAACCGCTGTTCGAGGAAGTTACGCTGGTTCGCGGCTTGCGCCGGCTGGGGCGTTTCGACATGCTGCGCCTGCCGATCGAGGTATCGACCCGTCGCTGGGAACAGCAGGGTTGGCTGCGCCGCAGCCTGGCCAACCGCGCTTTGGCCGTCGGCTACCAGCTGGGCGTTCCGCCGGGAACCCTGGCAAAGTTTTACCGTCCGATCTCCAGTACCCGGCGCCAGGACACCCGATGCTGACCGCGTCCAAAATCAACTGGCTGACGACTGCCGACGGCACGCCGCGCGGCTACATCCAGCCGCATGCGCTCACCGAGCTGTGGTTTCACACCGGCACCGCCTGCAATCTCGCCTGCCCGTTCTGTCTCGAAGGCTCTAAACCCGGCGACAACCGGCTGCAGCGCATCACGCTGGAAGACGCACAGCCGTTGATGGACGAAGCGGTCGACCTTGGCGTCGAGCAATTCTCGTTTACCGGCGGTGAGCCGTTCATCGTCAAAGATTTTGTGCGGATACTGGCCTACGCGGCAGCCCGGAAACCCTGCCTCGTACTGACCAACGGCACCGAGCCGGTCATCAAGCGCCTGGGGCAGATCGCCACGCTGACCGACACCGAACACCCGATTTCCTTTCGCGTCAGCATCGACTACATCGACGAGGCGCGCCACGACGCGGGCCGCGGCACCGGCAGTTTTCAGCAGGCCTTTAGCGGCCTGCGTGGCCTGCATGGCCTCGGGTTTCCCGTGTCGGTCGCCCGCCAGATGGAAGCCGATGAGGACAGCGCTGCAGTCGACGAGCAGTTCCGCGCGTTATTCGCGGCACAGGGTCTGCCGCGCGACCTGCGCATCGTGTCGTTCCCGGACTTTTCCACGCCCGGCGCCAGCCCGCAGGTACCGGACGTGACCGAAGACTGCATGAGGCGCTACCAGACCGAAGAGACGCGGCGCGCCTTCATGTGCGCGTTCAGCAAGATGGTGATCAAGAAAGACGGCCGCATGCGCGTGTACGCCTGCACGCTGGTCGACGATGACGAGGATTACGACGTCGGCGGAACGCTGGCCGAGTCGCTGGACACGCGCATCATGCTGCGGCATCACCGCTGCTACGCCTGCTTCAAGTTCGGCTCATCCTGCAGCGAAATCTGAGGTCGCCGGCTCGCGGCTTCCGCCGCAACCGCAATCAGGCCGGGAAGAAGTCGATCGGCTTGGTGGTCGTTACCCGCTCCACGTCCTTTTCCAGGAAGCGAAACAGCTTGACCCGCTGCACGAGCTTGCGCTGAAGCTCCTCGTCGATCAGCTCGCTGGATACAACCTCGCACATCGACACTGCGCCGGACGGCTCTATAGTCAGGCGCAGGATCAGCTTGCCCTGCAGCGTCGGATCACGCCGCAGTGCGCGGTTATAGAGCGCGTAGATCGCACCCTTGTTCTTGTCGAACACCATCTCGATTTCTTCGCGGCTGCGCGCCGGCAAATTGCTGTCGCTGACGCGCGTGGCCTCGGGCGCCTTCTGCTCGAGGCCGGCCACGGTGCTCGACACGGTCGTGGTGTCCCGGCCTTTGAGGCCGGCACCGCCGGTGTCGCGGCTCATGGACGCAGTGTTGATGCCGCCGCTGGAGCGCCCGGCTTGCGAGGTGATCATGGACCGCTCGGACCGCTTTGCGGCACCGGCAGCACCGGCGAGGTTGGTGGTCTGCGTCACGCTGGCTACCGCCTGGTTGTCGCGCAGTTCGGCCAGTTCGTCGGCGAACGGCAGCAGCCCTGCCATCGAAGCCTTTTCGCGCGCCTTCTTCACCGTGTCCACCGGCTTCGGTTCCGGTTTCACCTCGACGACTTTCTCTTCTTTCGGCCTGGGTTCCGGCTTCGGCTCCGGCTTTACCACTTCCGGCTCCTGGCGCACCACCGGCGGCGGCGGGGGCGGCGGTGGCTTGTCGATCAGCAGGCGCGCAAAACGCTCCGGCACCTCGCGCTCGGCATCGCGCTCGAGTTCCGGCACCGGCAGCAATGGCAGTACAAGGCTGAGCGCGGCGACCGCGATCAGCGCCTTCTTGAGAATGTCACGAAAGCGATCGTCCTGACCCAGCGACAGGTCCCAGGCCAGACCATAGGTTCTGTAGTAGGCCGTCACGCGCTTATCCTCTCGGCTCCGCGGCACCGCCCGCTGCGGCCGCGGCCTGCGCCGGTGCGCGCTGCATCACCGCCAGCGAAATCCGGCCGTAGTCGGCCGCGGTGCAACTGGCCATCACCCGCTTGAGCAGCCGGTAAGGCAGTTCCTTGTCGCCCATGATGGTTACTTCGCGGTCTTCGATGTCGGCCTGCGAGGCCTTGCGCAGCACCCGGTCGCTCTGCTCGCGCAGCGCGTTTTCCAGCTCCGGTATCACCAGTTCGTTCGCCGCCATGATGTCGGCGATTTTCGCGACCGGGTAACCCTGCACCAGCAGTTCGTCATCGGTCACCAGCACCACCACGTTTTCGCGCGCCTTCTCTTCCGCCACCGATTCGGGCAGCTGGATATCCTTCGCATTCGGCAACACTTCCACGTCCGAGGAGTTCACCAGCAGAAAGAACACCAGGATGGTGAAAATGTCCATCAGCGACACGAGATTCAGCGCCACGGTCTTTTTCGACCGCTCGTTGCGCTTTTCCATGCGCTTGGCGCGTTTCGACATCTCCATGGCCTAGCTCCGCTTCAGCACCGGCGCGTCGCCGATCGAGATTTCCGGGAACAGCTCGGCTTTCACGACCTGGCCGGACTGCACGCTCGAAAACATGCGCACCGAGTCCATGACCTGCACCAGCACGTCGTAGGGCACATCCGGCTCGAGCAGAATCGCCGCATCGAGTTTCTCCGGGAAGGTCGCCTTGACCCGCTGCAGGTACTCGCTCAGGCCCCGGTAGTCGTATTCGCCGTCCTGCATGGGCAGGCTGGTCATCAGCCCGCCATTCCGTTCGCCGACGTCGAGCCGGTCGCGGCGCACGACGATTTCCAGCTGCACGGTCTCGGGCTGCGCATCCGACTGTTCCCCGGAGGAGGGCAGGTTCAGTTCGAGGATGGCCAGCCGTGAGAACACTGCGGTGATCAGCAGAAACGGTACCAGGATCACCATCAGGTTCATGAACGCGGTGATATTCAGCTCCGCCGGTTCGTGACTGCGATGTCGGCGCCAGGAGCTTCTCATGCGGCGGCTGCCTGCGGCTTGCGTTCTTCAACGGCATTGAGGAACTTCACCGAAGCCATCTCGAGGCTGTCGACGATTTCCGTGGTCTTGGACTGCAGCACCGTGTGCACCAGCAGCAGCGGAATCGCGGCCATCAGCCCGAAGGCCGTGGTGTTCATCGCCACCGAGATACTGGCCGAGAGCATGTCCGCCTTCTCCGCCGGGTTGGCCGCGGCCACCGCGGTGAATGCGTTGATCAGGCCGATAATGGTGCCCAGCAGGCCGAGCAGCGTCGCGACGTTGGCAAAGGTCGCGAGGTAGTGAGTGCGCTTCTCGAGCCGCGGCATCACTTCCATCAGGCTCTCTTCCATCGCCTTTTCCACATCGTCGCGACCCGCCGACTGCTTGATGCGATGCAGGCCGTAGGTCAGGATCGTGCCGATCGCGGCCTTCGACTTCGAGGTCAGGTTCACCGCCTCGGTGAACTTGCCGGCCTGGATGAAGGGCGTGATCTTTTTCCACAGCAC
>CBFCXA010000049.1:0-11310 GCA_965601985.1 uncultured Chromatiales bacterium
GATCGTGCTGGACAACAACTCGACCGACGCGACCGCTGATATTGCGCGGGCGGCCGGAGCCCGGGTCGTGCATGAGCCGGTCAACCAGATCAGCCGCGCGCGCAACACCGGCGCGCGCGTCGCAGCAGGCGACTGGCTGCTGTTCCTGGATGCGGACTGCGTCATGAATGCCGGCCTGTACGCAGAAATACGCTCCGCCATGCGCAACGAGCGCGTGGTGGGGGCCGGCAGCGTGATAGCCATGACCGGTCTGCCCCTTTGGGCACGGACTATGCTGGGCGGCTGGAACCGGCTATCGCGTCTGTGTCGCTGGGCGGCTGGCTCGCTGGTGCTGTGTCGCCGGCAGGCGTTCCGGGCCCTCGGCGGTTTCAGCGAGCAGCTGTATGCAGCCGAGGAAATCGACCTGAGCCGTCGACTGAAACGCTACGGCCGCGCGCAGGGGCAGCGGCTGATCATTCTGCAGCGCCACCCGCTGCTGTCCTCCGGTCGCAAGCTGGAACTCTACAGTGGCAGGGAAGTCGCCGCACAGCTCCTGCGTCTGACGACCAGGCCCTGGTCCGCGTTGAAGAACCCGCAATCCCTGGCGCTCTGGTACGACGGGCGCCGACAGGCTCTGGTGGAGCGGGGTGACGAGGTGTCTGCGGACTGACTTTGAGCCTGTCCCGGCCCGTTTGACCAGGCCGGTAGTCGCAACGCCAGCCGCAGCCGGGCGTGCTTTTCCTCGCCTGTCCGGGCATAGTGAAAATCGCGCCGGCGATGGCTGACGGCGCCAGACACTGAGCCCTGACCATGTCCGAATTTCTCCGCACCCCCGATTCCCGTTTCGAAAACCTGCCCGGCTACGCTTTCCGGCCGCACTATCTGCAGCTGGGCAACCTGCGTATGCACTACGTCGACGAAGGCAAGGGCGATCGCGGCGAGGTGCTGCTGCTGCACGGTCAGGGCTCGTGGAGTTTCATCTACCGCAAGATGATCCGCTTGCTGGCCGATGCGGGCTTTCGCGTGCTTGCCCCGGACCTGATCGGCTTCGGGCGCTCGGACAAACCGGTCGCCGCGGACGCGCACAGTCACGCCGCGCACGTTGCCTGGCTGGATGCTTTCCTGGATCGTGTCGGCGTGCCGGGCATGCCCGCGTTCTGCCACGACTGGGGCGCGTTTTTCGCCTTTCGCATCGCCGCTGAGAGCCCGGGACGACTCGGCCGCATGGTCCTGAGCAGCACCCAGGTACCGCTGCCCAGCCCGGGCGGCAGCGTCTGGTTCAATGCCTGGCGCCGGCGAATGTTTGCCGCACCCAACTTTCCGATCAGCCAGATGGTGCAGGAAGGCGTGCAGCGTACGCTCAGTGCCGGGGAACTGGCCGCTTACGATGCCCCGTTCCCGGACGAAAGCTTCAAGGTCGGGCCGAAGATGTTCCCGTTCATGCACCCGGTAGTGCTGCAGGGTGACGAACTGGCTGACTACGAGGCGGCCTGGAAGTCGCTCGAGGACTGGCACCAGCCGGTGCTGACCTTGTTCTGCGATCGTGATGCCCGCCAGGCCGAGGCGCTGATCGCGCACCTGCCCGGCGCAGAGGGCCAGCCGCACCAGGTGTTGCCGAACTGCAGCTTTTTCATCCAGGAAGACCAGGCTGGCAACCTCGCCGACGCGACCATCGAGTTCCTCGGGCGCAAGTCGTGAGATTGCTGCCACTGTTCGGAGCCTTATTGATGACAGTAAATGCTCTTGCGCAGGAACCCACCGTGCCGTCCGGCGAGCGACTCACGCCGATGCTGCGCGCGAGCGTGTTCGTGCGCGATATCGACGAATCGTTGAAGCTCTACCGCGATATCCTCGGCCTGAAACCGCGGATCGAGCGCGTGCTGGAAGGCGACGAAGTGAACGCGGTGCTCGGGACCCGCGGCAAGACCGTGCGGGTCGCGATCCTGCAGTCCGGCGATACGCTGGTCGGCAACGTCGGCCTGTTCAGCTTTGTCGGCGACACCTCGCCGCCGCCGGAGCCGCGCAGCGAAGTGCGCACCGGCGACACCGCGTTCATCTTCATCACCACCGATATCCGGGGTATTTACCAGCAGGTGCGTGACGCCGGCTATGCGATCGTGTCGCCGCCTATGGTGCTGTTTCCCGACCCGGAAGCCGAGGAACAGGACCAGGAGATGCTGTTTTTCGACGCCGACGGTGTCGGCATCAACCTGATCCAGCGCGGTTCGAAGCGCTGAGTGTCTGCTGGTTTGTCCCGCTACAACCCACATCGCAGTCGCAACCTCTACCGTCCGGGTGACGAGAAGCCGTTCAACCTGAGCCGGTCGAAGATCGACCTGTTCATCGATTGTCCGCGCTGTTTTTACATTGACCGGCGCCTGGGCACCGCCCGCCCGCCAGGCTTCCCGTTCAACCTGAACAATGCGGTGGACCGGCTGCTGAAGGCCGAGTTCGATATCCATCGTGCCGCCGAAACCCGTCATCCGCTGCTCGAAGCCTATGGCGTCGACGCACGGCCGGTTGCGCACGAAGACCTCGACGCCTGGCGGGAAAACTTCAAGGGTGTGCAATACCTGCATCGCGAGACCAACTTCCGCGTATCGGGCGCGATCGATGACCTGTGGATCGATGACAAGGAAGACTTCGTGGTCGTGGACTACAAGGCGACGTCGAAAAGCGAGCCGATTACCGCGCTCGACCAGGGCTGGCACGCCGGCTACAAGCGGCAGATGGAGGTCTATCAGTGGCTGTTGCGGCGCAATGGCTACCGCGTATCAGACACCGGCTATTTCGTGTACTGCAACGGCCGGGCGGATGCGGCGGCCTTCGACGCCAAGCTGGAGTTCGACATCACGCTGATTGCGCACACCGGCGACGACAGCTGGGTCGAGCCGACGCTGCACCTGATTCACGACTGCCTGGCCGCGCATGAGTTGCCGGGTGCGGGGCCGGACTGCGACTACTGCGCCTATCGCGACGCGGTCGACAAGGTTACCCAATTCGAACTGCGCTGATTCCGGGTCCGGAAATAAAGAAGGCCCGCATTTCGCGGGCCTCCGTGAGATCGGGTAGTACCAACCTCTGGATCGGTGAGTCGATCCTTTGTCTCACCTCGAGCAGTAAAGGATCCCCACTGCCGAGCCAAGATGCGAGGTTGAATAACCTACCTTCGTAATCTCACTAGACATTGGATCACCTCCTTTTGTTGTGTACCTGAGCGTCGTTTTACGGCAAACATCCCAGTCGCGCAACTGCGGTTGTCGCGTTCCGGGCGCCTCTCGTCGGCCCCGATGGGATGCGCGTCACAGCGCGTCGAACCAGGCTTCCATGCGTTGTCGCTCGCTGGCATCTGGCAGGCGCCCGCGCAGCGCGCCGAGATTGTCTACGGCATGGCGTGCCTTGGTCATGCCCGGGATCGCGCAGGTCACGGCTGGATGCGAGATGACGTACTTAAGGAAAAACTGAGCCCAGCTCTCGCAGCCGAAGTCCGCCGTCCAGCCTGGCAGCGTCAGCCCCTCGACGGCCCCGAACAGGCGACCGCGTCCCAGTGGCAGGTTCACCAGCACGGCGATCTTCCGCTCTGCCGCCAGCGGCAGGATTTCGCTGGCGGCCTCGCGGTCGGCCAGCGAATAATTGACCTGGATGAAATCCAGCGGCTCGCGGCGCATCACGTCGAGAAATTCAGGGAATTGCGCATTGCGCGATGTCGTAATGCCGAGGTAGCGAATCCGACCTTCGGCCTGCTGCTCGCGCAACACCGGCAGCATGCTGTCTACGCCGCGCAGGTTGTGCGACTGCACCAGGTCCAGCGGGTCCGCGCCGAGCTGGCGGAAGGAGTTCTCCAGCCGCTCGCGCCCGCCGTCGTCGGCCGCGCGGTCGGACTTGGTGGCAAGGAACAGTTCGTCGCGCAGCGCGCGCGTGCGGATCAGCTGACCGAGTATCGTCTCCGAGCTGCGGTACATCGGCGCGGTATCGATCAGTCGGCCGCCATTGTCGGCGAAGACCTGCAGGGTGTCGCCCAGCGCGGTGTTTTCGGCCTCGCTGCCGACGCGATAGCGATTGGTGCCGAGGCCGACTGCAGGCACGGTCTCGCCGCTGCCCGGAATGGGCTTCTCGATCAGCGCGTCGGCTCGTGCGCCGGCGGTGCCGGCCAGCGCGAGACCAGCAGCAGATTGCAGCAGCTGTCGACGATCAATGCTCACGACGAGCGCCCGCCAAGCCCCAGGCGGCGGATCTCGATGGCGGGACAGCGGTCCATGATCACGGTCAGCCCGGCGTCCGTGGCGAGTCGTGCAGCGTCTGCGTTCACCACGCCGAGCTGCATCCAGATAACTTTCGCATCGGTATCCAGCGCCTGCGAGACAATCGGCTCGACCCGTGTCGGGTTCATGAAGATGTCGACCATATCGACGCGTTCGGGTATGTCGGTCAGGGTCGCGTAGACCGGCTCTCCAAGCAGCGAGCTGCCGGCCAGGCGCGGATTGACCGGAATGGCGCGGTAGCCCTTTTCCTGCAGGAAGGCCATCACGCCGTGGGCCGGCCGGTCGGTTTTGTCGGAGGCCCCGACCACCGCGATGGTCTCGATCTCTTCGAGGATCTGGCGAATCGTCTCGTCATCCGGGTTTCGGTGCATGGGTCAGCTGCTATGCTTGGCGACCCTGCCAGCATAGAGCAAGCCATGCCGATCTTCGATTACAAGTGCCAGGCCTGCGGCCACCAGTTCGATGCACTGCAAAAGGCGGGTGAAGCCGCGCTGGTCGACTGTCCTGAATGCAGCGAGCCGGCGCTGAGCAAACTGCTCTCCGCGCCGAGTTTCCAGCTCAAGGGCAGCGGCTGGCGCCGACCGAAGGCCGAGAAGCCAGTGCACAAGACCCGCCGGGGTCACATGTTCGATTCGCCGACGCCGCACGCCGAGCATCACGACCTCGGGCAGGATCATGGCCACTCGCATGACCATGGGCATGACCACGGCCACGGCCACAGCCACGACCATTCACACGATCACTAACGCGCTGCGTTGGCTGTTGCTCGCCGCGCTGCTGGGCGCGCCGGCAGCCTGTAGCGAACCGGTCGATACCGGCAGTCCCGAAGCGCCCCGCGACGGCTTCTTTTACGGCCGCGTCACACGCGTGGCGGACGGCGACACCCTGACCATGAAAACCGCCGACGGGCGCGCGTTGCGCATTCGCCTGGCCGAGATCGATACGCCCGAAAAGGGTGAGCCGTTCGCGAACCGGGCGCGCACCGAACTGAACCGGATGGTGCGCGATCGCGATATTGCGGTACGGCTGTTCGACGTCGACAGCTATGGCCGCATCGTGGGTCGCGTGTATGTCGACGACCTGGACGTGAACGCCGCACTGGTCGAGCAGGGCCTGGCCGTGGTCTACCGACGCTGGGCTGAAGACCCCCGGCTGTACAAACTTGAAGAACAGGCGCGGGCGGAAAAACGCGGCCTGTGGAGCGGCAACGCGATCCCGCGCGGTGCCGGGCGGGTGCCGCAATCCGGCGCACCGTCACGCGCGGCCGGCTGTGGCAGCAAGCGCTACTGCTCGGAAATGAACAGCTGCGAAGAGGCGCTGTTCTACCTGAAGCAGTGCGGGCTGACGAGCCTGGATGGTGACGGCGACGGGGTGCCCTGCGAGTGGGCGCTGTGCCGCTAGCCGCGTAGCCGCCGAGTCACCAGTCGCGGCAGGCCCGCCAGCAGTTCGCTGGCGGTGGTCAGTGCATTGCTGCGATTCACGATGCGAATGCTGTAACTCACCGAGTCGGTCAGGTTCAGCGTCGTGTGCCACCAGTTCGATGGCAGAAACAGGGCCTGCCCGGCCTTCAGCACCAGGGTCCGCGGCCGGGTGAGTTTGAGCAGCGGCCAACGCTCCAGGTCGTTGATGCTCGGCCCGGTAATGCGTGAATTGCGGACCTGCCAGGGAAACTCCTGGCCGGGATAGGTGTACAGGCAGGGTGCATCTTCCGGTGGGAACAGGATGAACTGCTTTTCGCCGGAGAACTGGTAGAAGCCGACGTGCACGCCGACGTGGTCGATGTGCACATTGCCGAAACCCGTCCCGGCCTGGCCGAAGAAGAGTTCCGGGCCGCCGATCCGGTCGAACATCGGGTGGGTCACCCAGTTGGGCCGGAACTGCGCAGGCGGCACGAGGTATCGCGCCAGCTGCGGCAGGTTGCGGAAGATCGACAAATGGCGGAAGTAGGGCATTTCGCGCTGCGCGTCATCCTGCCAGAGTTCGATGAACTCCCCGAGCGTGTCGATGTTCAGCGCGTCGAAGACTTCGCGGTCCTCGTAGCGGAGCACCCAGCCGTAGGTGCCGGCGAGGTCACGGCAGCGCAGGTGCCCGTATTCGCGTCGGATCGTATCCAGCATCGGTGCGTCGTGCTGCCAGATATCGGGGCAGTCGAACACCATGGGCTGGCCGTTTTGGCCGAGTTCCTCTGCGTTGGCCAGCGGGGAGTTTTGTGGCCGGATTGCCGTCAGCGGCAGCCGGTCGAACAGCGCGGTCTGGTTCATCTCGTCGTTTCGCCTGGCGGATTAACATTTGCTTCGACGGCCGGCGCCGAGTGGTTTTCGGCGAGCGCAAGTTAGACTGCCGGCATGGACGTTGACCTGGTGCTCGACTCTCAGCTCGCGCCTTCGCAACTGGCCGAACTGGCGGTCCTCGCCGAGCAGCAGGGCATCCACGCGATCTGGTGCGCCAGCTATCTGGACGGGCGCGACCCGTTCAGCAATCTCGTGGAACTGGCGCAGCGCACCGAGCGCATCCGCTTCGGGCCGATCGCGCTGAGCCCCTACGAGTTGCACCCGTTCCGCATTGCAATGAACCTGCTGACGCTGAACGAGATCGGCGACGGTCGGGCGCAGGCAATTGTCGGCGCCGGCGGTGAAGTGGTGATGGCGCTGGGCGTCGACCGGTCCAGGCGCGTCCGCGCGGTGCGCGAGGCCGTGGACATCGTGATGGGCTGTATTCACGAGCGGCCGTTCAGCTATTCGGGCGAGCTCTACAGCCTGGAGAACTACCGCGCCGACTGGGTCACGGCACCGTCGCCGACGGTCTACGTCGCCGCCAATCGGCCGCAGATGCTGCGCATGTCGGCGCGCGCATCGCAGGGCATCATGATGAGTGACCTGTCGCCGACGCTGGCCGCACCTGCGGTCGATGCGGTGCGCGGCCACCTGCAGGAATTCGGGCGGGACGACGCGGACTTCCGCTTCAACAACTTCATGGCCTGGTATGTCTACGACGACCTGGCCGAAGCGCGCCACGAAGCGAAGCGCTGGATCGGATTTCGCGCGATATTCCGCGAGTACATGATGCGCGAGTTCATGAGCGAGGAAGACTTCGCGACGATCCTCGAGTTCATTCCGCAGATCTACGCTATGGCCGCGGCCGATGCGGACTCGGTCGATGGCCTGCCGGACCGGCTGCTCGACGACTGCGTCGATCACCTGACCCTGACCGGCAGCACGGACGACATGGACCACGTCATCGAGCACCTGCTGGAACTCAAGGCCGCCGGTTGTAACGAGGTCGCAATCGAACTCAAAAAGCACCAGGCGCACGGTATCGAGCTGATCGGTGAGCGCGTGATACCCGCTTTGCGTTAGTGCCAGCCCTGCCGCCAGCGTTCCGGGTTCTTCAGTTCCCGCCAGTCGATTTCGAATTCCCGCCGGCTGTGCACGGCTTCTAACACACAGCTGGTGACCCGTTCGCCGTCGCGGCTAACCGCAGTCACCAGGAAATGCTTTTCGCGGTCGCGCGGCACGACGGCCGTCCACTTGCTGTGCAGCAGCTTGGCCGGGTTGATGGATGTTCTGCTCATGCGGTTGTCGGCGATGGTCCCGCTATCGGTCCGATAACGCAAAGCGGCGGGTGTCCGCCAGGGGGTAGCCGCCAGGCGCTTCGGTACCGATGACGGGCAAGCTTGTTGAGAATCGCGCCATGAATTCTCCTGACGCCATCGGGGACCGACCGCTGCGTGTGCTCGCGTTCGTCGGCTCGCCGCGCAACGAGGACAGCTGGACCTACAAGATCATGTGCCGGCTCGAGGAGCGCATGCAGGCAATCCGGCCGACCGAAGTGGAGTACGTATTTATCCAGAAGACCGGCGTACCGTTCTGCGACGGCTGCCTGTCCTGTGTGAATGTCGGCGAGCATGCCTGCCCGGAGTACGCGCGCATCGGTCCGATTGCCGCGAAGATGGATGCCGCCGACGGACTGATCCTCGGTGCGCCGGTGCACACTTTTGCTGTAACCGGCCTGATGAAGAACTTCGTCGAGTACTTCATGTACAAGCGCAATAGGCCAAGTTTCTTCGGCAAGAAAGCCGTGGTTACCGCAACCGCTTCCGGCGGTGGTCATACTCAGGTACTCGACTTTCTCGAGGTCACGGCGACGGCCTGGGGTTGCGACGTGGTAACGCGACTCGGCATCTCGTCGACGCAGCTCGGTAAAGCGGCGTACCAGGACAAGTTAGCGGCCTGCGTGCAGGAAGTCGCCGAGACATTCATCCGCGAGATCGAGCAGGGCGAGCTGGGCTCACCGAAGTTCGCTGCCCTGATGAATTTCCGCGCGATGCAGAACATGACGCGCCGGCAGAAGGACTCGGTCAATCATGCCTACTGGACCGAGCGCGACTGGCTCGAGGCCGAGTACTACACCGACGTGCCGATCAACCCGTTCGCGCGGGCCATGGCCGGCTACATCGCCCGCAAGATGCGGCGCTCGATCCGCAAGGGCAACACCAAGCCCTATCGCTAGGCGCTGTTCGAATCGACGCCAAGTCCCGGTTACCGGGACCATCGGCTGGCCAGGGGTAGGTCGACAGTGCGCATGGCTGTTTGCCCCAGGGCGCGAGGCTTTAGCTTCCGCCGGACGTAATGAGAGGGTTTCGCAGCAGGGGCGTATCGCGATGACCGCACTGCGGTTGAGCCTGAGTGGCGACTGTCGATCGGCCGGGAAGCTGCCGTCACCCGGGCGCCAGCGCCACTAGAATAGAAGGATTACAGAACCCCGCCGCCGGCTGGAGAATAACGACCATGTACATCAATTTCTGGTACCCGATTGCCCGTTCGGACGAGCTGGTTCAGGACAAGTCTATGCGCGTCGAGCTGCTGGGCCTGCCGTTCGTCGCGTTTCGCGACGACGACGGGGCGGCCCACGTGCTGGCCGATACCTGTGTGCACCGCGGTGGTTCGCTGTCAGCCGGCTGGGTGAAGGGCGGCAACGTGGTCTGCCCGTATCACGGCTGGGAGTTCGGCGGGGACGGTATCTGCAAGAAAGTTCCGTCGCTGGCCGCGCAGAAACCGCCGGCACGCGCCAAGGTGGACAGCTACCCGACCGAAGAGCGCTACGGCATTGTATTCGCGTTTCTTGGCGACCTGCCCGAAGAGGAGCGCCCGCCGATCTACGACATCGAGGAGTACGATAACGGCGAGTGGAAGGCGCAGCTGTACGTGATCGATCTGAACGCCTACTACGAGCGTTCGATGGAAAACGGCATGGATCCGATTCACAATGAGTTCGTCCACCCCATGCAGGGTGCGCCGATGCTGAGCCCGGAAAAACAGGCCGCGCCGGTACCCATGACCGACATTCCCTGGGGCGCGAAGTTCTACGAGGCCTTCGGCGACAAGCGCGATCAGGACACGGTGCTGAACGAAGACAAGACGGGCGAGCGCGTCGGCGCGGCCGGTTCCTGGTACCAGGGTCCGAATCAGCTGGTGACCTGGATCGACCTGACCGCGACCAACTCTTTCCACCAGTACCTGTTCGAGGCACCGGTGAACGATCACAGCACGCGAATCTTCTTCGTCAACATGCGCAACTGGCTGATGGAAGACAAGCATGACGATCGCATCGAGGAAGTCACGCTACAGGTAGTGCATGAAGACGTGACGGTGCTGGAGGGCCTGTCGCCGATTCGCACGCCCGACACCAACACCAAGGAAATCCTGGTCCCGGGCGACACGGCGGTGGTGCGCTATCGTCAGCATCTCAAGGAATGGGACGCCCGCGGCTGGCGGATCGACTACAAGCAGCTGCAGGCGAAACGCGGCGATATCGCCTTCGCGATTCCGTGCCCCGCTCGGCGTGAATCCGGCAACTGGGTGCTCGACAGCGTGCCGGTGATAGAAGGCGAGGCCGCCGCCGCTCGCGTCGCCGCGCGCGAAGCCAAGAGCGCGTAATAGCGGGCTGATACCGGGATGTCCACCCAGGCCGCCAGCCCCGAGCGCATACTGCCCTGGCGGCACTGGTGGGGCCTGGCCGCCTGCGCGGCTTTCATGGGGCTGGTGTTTACCTTCGCCCCGTACAGCGACGACGTGGTCTTTCCGCCCGACCGCGGCGCCTGGTGGTACGAGTGGCAGCTGGCCGACGCGTCTGTCTGGACACGGCTGGCGGCGTGGCTGCCATACACCGTCCATCAGCTATCGATCTGGTTCCTGATCGCGCATGCGCGACGGGAGCGGCCGCGTTACGTATTCGGCCTGCACCGCTTCAACGTGATCGCGCTGGCGATCAACGGCGCGGCGCTGTTGCTGCACATCGCACAGACCAAGCTGACCTACGACGGACTCGCGCAGGACGTGCACGAAGCCACATCGATGATGTCCGTGGTGCTGATGCTGCTGCTGATTCTGCTGATGGAAAACCGTCGCCGCGGGCTGTTCTTCGGCAAGGGCATCGCGCTGCTCGACGGTCCGGGCGACGTGGTTCGGCGCTACCACGGCTACTACTTCTCCTGGGCGATCATCTACACCTTCTGGTACCACCCGGTCGAAATGACGCCCG
Source organism: uncultured Chromatiales bacterium (assembly GCA_965601985.1). Taxonomy (GTDB): domain Bacteria; phylum Pseudomonadota; class Gammaproteobacteria; order Steroidobacterales; genus J054. The sequence continues at coordinate 10,782 of CBFCXA010000049.1, forward strand.
GGCATATCGCCGGCTTTGCCTACATGAGCCTGCTGCTGCTGCAGTCGAGCCTGTTTTTCACGCGCTTTCACGTGAATCGCTGGTGGACCATGTTCCTCGAGACCTTGTTCGTGGTGCACGGCGCGCTGGTCGCCTACTACATCATGATCGACGGCCAGGGCGGGCCCTGGCACATGTTCCTGTTCGGCGGGGTTGCGGTGTTCCTGATTACCCAGCTGCACGGACTCGGGCTCGGTGTACGCGGCAAGCTGTCCATCGCAGTACCGCTGCTGGCCGCCATGGCCGTGTTCTACGGCCTGTTTCCGGACCAGCTGATCGGCGTAACGCGCCTGCCGATGATCATGTACGGAGGTACGGTCGTGATGGCGGTGCTGGTGTGGATACTGGCCGCCGCTGCGCGCTGGCTGGTCAGGGCATCGGCAACGCCGCGGGCACCGGGTACCGCCCACTGACACGGCCATGGGTGATGTGCTGTCCTGCTACCGGTGTGGCGCGTCCCTGGCGGCGCTCAGCCTGCCGCTGTCGCGCC
>CBFCXA010000050.1:0-11090 GCA_965601985.1 uncultured Chromatiales bacterium
GTTGCAGGCCTTCGGGTTGTATTTCATGGTGCAGGAACCGAGCGGGTAGAAGTGCGTGTCGATCGAGAAATTACGCTGCGACAGTCGCGTGAAATGGCGTACGGTCTGCAGTTCCGACACTTCGGGCAGCGCCGGCGCATGCTCGCGCAAGGCGGTCGCGGGCAAACGCATGTTGCCGCGCTCGGCGGGCGCATGTGCTGGCGCACGACGCCCCGGACGGGACACTTCGAAGATCAGGGCTTCCTGGCTCATGGCATTCCTCTCGTGTCGTTCAGGCCGCGCGGCTGCTGCGCAAGGTCTCGCACAGCGCGGCGACATAAGCATCGATCTCGCGACCGGTGCGCATCTCTGTCGCGCAGGCCAGCAGGCAATGGTCGAGTTCCGGGTAGTCGCGACCGAGATCGTAGCCACCGAGGATGCCCTGGCGCGCCAGTGATTCGAGCAACGGCGCGACCGGACGCTCGAAGCGCAACACAGCCTCGTGGAAAAACTCGGGGAACACCAGCTCCACGCCATCAACGGCTGCCAGTCCCTCGGCCAGCCGCCAGGTATTCTCGTGGCAGGCTGCCGCGGTCCGCGCCAGGCCTTCGGCGCCGAGCAGCGACAGGTGGATGGTCGCAGCGGTGACCATCAGGCCCTGATTGGTGCAGATGTTCGAAGTCGCCTTGCTGCGACGAATGTGCTGCTCGCGCGCCTGCAGCGTCAGCGTAAATCCCGGCTCGCCGTCGAGATCCACGGTGCGACCGACAATGCGCCCCGGCATCTGCCGAACCAGGCTCTGGCGACAAACCATGTAGCCGAAGTAGGGGCCGCCGGAAGACATCGGGATGCCCAGTGGCTGGCCTTCGCCGCAGGCAATGTCGGCGCCCTGTCCGCCCCACTCGCCCGGCGGCTTGAGTACCGCGAGACTCAGCGGATTGCAGACACCGATCACGAGAATGCCTCTGTCTGCCGCCCAGTCGGTCAGCGCATCGGCATCTTCCAGCGTGCCGAGGAAAGTCGGCTGCTGCAGCGCAAGCGCGGCGAAGTCGTCGTCGCTTGCCGCCAGCGTCTCGAAATCGACCCGCCCATCACGCATCGGCAATTCGACAAGCTCGATGTCCTGACCGCTGATCAGCGCATCGGCCACGCGACGGTAGGCCGGGTTCATGCCACGCGAGACCAGGATACGTCGCGAGCCTTTTCTGCGGTTGGCACGCACAGCCATCAGGCAGGCCTCGGCAAACGCGGTCGCGCCGTCGTACAGCGACGCGTTGGATACGTCCATGGCGGTCAGCGCCGCCATCATCGACTGGTACTCGTAGATCAACTGCAAAGTGCCCTGGCTGGCCTCCGCCTGATAAGGGGTGTAGGCGCTGTAGAACTCGCCGCGCGTGGCCAGCTCCCACACGGCCGCCGGGATGTAGTGATCGTAGGCACCGGCGCCGATGAAGCAGGTAGCGCCCGTGTCGCGGGCGGCCCGCTCGCGCATCAGCCGCGAGATTTCTGCTTCGCCGAGTCCGGCCGGCACACCCTTGAGCGCATCGATGCGCAGTGCCGCCGGAATCTCGTCGAACAGATCGTCAATACCGGACACGCCGATGCGCGCCAGCATCTCTTCGCGCTCGGTCTCGGTATGCGGGATGTAGGGCATGGCGGTCTGCTCCCTGGCTCAGTCCGATTCGGACGCGAGGAACTGCTCGTAGGCTTCCGCGTCCATCAATTCTTCCAGCTCGGCGGCACTGCCTGGCCGGAGACGCAGCAACCAGCCGTCTGCATAGGGCTGGCCGTTGACGCGTTCCGGCTCGGCCTCGAGCGACGCGTTGACTTCGGCGACCGTGCCGGTGAAGGGTGCGTAAACGTCGGACGCGGCCTTAACCGACTCGACCACGGCGCAGGCATCGCCGGGCGTGAGCTGCTGTTCGATCTCGGGCAGCTCTACATAAACCAGCTCGCCCAGCGCCTGCTGGGCATGATCTGTGATGCCCAGCGTGACCAGTCCGTCATCCTCGAGCCGGACCCATTCGTGGTCACGCGTGTATTTGAGGTTCGCAGGGATTTCACTCATGGATTGCTCCGCCGGGCTTGCTTGTCAGTTATCAGGGTCGACCAGTACCTGGCCGTTGCGTACGAATCTGGCTTTGACCACCCGCGCGACGCAGCTGCGATTGCGAATTTCGACTTCGACCCGGTCGCCGCAATCTGCCGGCACACGCGACAGCGCAATGGATCGCTCGAGGGTCGGCGAAAAACCGCCGCTGGTCACGCGGCCCAAACCCGTACCGGTGATGACTCTTTGCCCGCTGCGCATGATACCGCGGTCCTCCAGCAGCAGACCGACGCTCCGTTCCGCCGGCCCTGCTTCACGCTCGGCCTGAAGTGCGTCGCGGCCGACGAAACGGCGGTCAGCCGGTTCCCAGGCCACGGTCCAGGCGAGACCGCTGACCAGCGGGCTATGCTGTTCGTCGAGATCCTGGCCGTAAAGCGGCAGACCGGCTTCCAGCCGCAGCGTATCCCGCGCGCCGAGCCCGCAGGCGCGCACCCCGGCCGCGAGCAGCGCATCCCAGCATGCCGTCCCCGCGCCAGCCGCATCGAATACCAGTTCGAAGCCGTCTTCACCGGTGTACCCGGTACGCGCGACGAATACGCCGCCAGCTTCTGCAGCCTGGAACGGCTCGAGACTTGTCGCCACGGCGCGCGCATCGTCGGCCAGGCACTCAGCGGCAAGCGTCCGCGCCGCAGGACCCTGTACCGCGAGCATCACGGCCTCACTTCTCTCGTCGAGCACGACGTCATGGCCGGCGGCCCGCGACTGCATCCATGCCAGATCCTTGTCACGCGTCGCCGCGTTGACGATGACCCGAAACCGATCGCCGCCGAGCCGGTAGGCGATCAGGTCGTCGAGTACACCGCCATCGTCATTGAGCATGCAGCTGTAGAGGCCCTGGCCGGAGCTGCGGCTGCCAATATCGTTGGCCAGTAATTCGCGCAGCCAGACCTCGGCCGAGGCGCCGCTCACGTCGACCACGGTCATGTGGGACACGTCGAACACGCCGGCATGCTGTCGCACGGCATGGTGCTCTTCGAGCTGAGAACCGTAGTGCAGCGGCATGCTCCAGCCGCCGAAATCGACCATGCGCCCGCCGGCGTCGACGTGTCGATCGTAAAGGCTGGTTTGTTGAAGCATGGACGGTCTCCGGCAGCAGCAACGCAGGCGATCAGCCTGCAGCCCCTCTGTCCTGAGACCTGAGAGATTGAGTAGCGGCGGTGCCGCTTCCACTCCCCTTCGGTGGACCCTGTCGGGTCGCTCTCCAGAGCCAATCCGGGTTCGCGGTCCGTTTGCCTGAGCGTTTCCGGGCGTGTTGCGCCTTCGGCGGCCGCTTCGTGAGGCGGCTCTCTCCCGCAAACCCGTGGGATTGAGTGGTTATTCTAGCGCAAGCCCACGATGCGGCGAAAGTCGCGTCAGCCGGCGAAGCGCTGGCGAATAAACGTAATCCGTTCCGCTGCATCGCGCTCGGCCTGCTCGGCCAGCACCATCTCGAGGCGATGGCGAAGGCCGACCTGATTGGCGATCTGGATCGCGAGTCCGGGCCGCGCGTTCAGTTCGAGAATCAGTGGCCCGAGCCGCTCGTCCAGCACCAGGTCCACGCCCATGTAACCGAGACCAGTCAGTTCGAAACAACGCGCGGCCAGGTGCAGCAGCAGCTCCCACTGCGGGACCTGGATACCGCTGACCGGTTCGCCGGTGTCCGGGTGCTCGTCGACCGACTGGTCGCGGAGTACACCGAACTGCGTGCGGCCACTGACCAGCGATACGCCGGTACCAATCGCACCCAGATGCAGGTTGGCCTTGCCACTGGATGCACGCGTCGGCAGGCGCAACATCGCGAGTACCGGGTAACCTCGAAACACCAGCACGCGCACGTCCGGCACGCCCCGGTAGCTGACTGCTGAGAACACCGGGTCGGGTTGCACGCAGTACTCGATCATCGCGCGGTCGCGGTGACCGCCGAGGCTGTAGCGGCCGCTGATGATGTTAGTAACGTGATAACTCAATGCGGACGCACTGATGAACTCACCGTCGGCGAGCCGGTAAACGCCCTGCCGGCGCGCGCTCTGCCCGCGAACCACCAGGATGCCGTCGCCACCGGAGCCCTGTGCGGGTTTGATTACGAACTCCTGGTAACCGGCGACCAGCTCGGGCAGCGAGCGAGCGTCGCGTGGCGTCTTGATCACGCCGTAGAGCTGCGGCACGGCGATTCCGGCTTCCAGCGCCAGCCGCTTGGTATTCAGCTTGTCATCGACCAGCGGGTAGAGGCTACGCGGGTTGTAACGCTGTATCAGATCGGCATTGCGCTCGTTCATACCGAGCACTCCGAGCTGGCGCAGCCGTCTTGGCGTGGTCAGCATCAGCTTTGCGCCTTCGAGCCGCGGAAATCGCGAAAGCGGAACAGCTCGGTCAGGCGGTAACCGGTGTAGCGGCCGATCACCAGGGTCAGCGCCAGCACGATCAGCAGAGACTCGGGAAACACGAATACCAGGTGTCGGGCGATCTCTGCGTCCATGATCAGGTAGGCCAACGTCGCAACCAGCAAGGAACCGAGCCCCTGCTGGATCGCATCACCGGCGCCGCGCTCTTCCCAGACGGTCGACATGCGCTCTACCGTCATGGCGAGAATGACCATCGGGAACAGCGCGATCGACAGCCCGGTATCCAGCCCGAGCTGGTTGCTGATCACGCTGACGCCCAGCATCAGCAACACAACGATGATCAGCACGGCACTCAGACGCGGCACTGCGAGCAGGCGCAGACGCTCGAGGTAGAAGCGAAAGCCGAGCCCGAGCGCAACCAGCATCGAAAACAGGCCGATGCCCCACAGCAAACGCGTTTCGCGAAACGCCAGCGCAATCAGCACCGGCATGAAGGTACCGAAAGTCTGTACGCCGACGACGTTACGCAGGACGGCGACCGCCAGCGCGCCCAGCGGTACCAGTAGCAACACTGCATAGACCGCCTGGGTCTGAATCGGCAGAGAAAACAGTGACAGCTTCGAAAGCAGGCTGTCACGCTCGCGCGAGCGTTGCTGCGCCAGCAATAGCGGATCAGCCAGGCTCTCGCTGATCGACAGCCGCGTCTCGAGTTCGGTGCCACCGTCTAAGCTGGCGAAATCGTCGCTGCCGCTGTACCAAAGCAGAAAATTATCCGGCAGGCCCTGCTCGCCGCTGACGGGGTCGAAGTACAGCCAGCGGTTACCATCGTGAACCATCAACCACGGAATGAGCTCCGCGCGGCGCTGCTGGTCCTGCAACAGCACGCCGCGAATCAGCCGTGACGGAATCAGGGCGGCAGCCAGCAGCGTAGTCGCCGTCTCGGCAATGTCGAACACCCCCGGTGCCGGGCCGAGCAGCAGATCGGCGTTTTCGTTTTGCTCGCTGGACAGTTGTCCCAGCAACTCCTGGGTAAATGACGCCGGATCGGCGGACCTGCGCCCGACCTCTTCGACCAGCATTTCAGCGGCAGTCGAGAACGGTTCGGCGAGCATCGGGGAACTCGGAAACGGCGGCGTGGTGTCATCCTCGATGCGCGCCGGGTCTTTATAGACAACTGCCCGGTAGTAGAGTTTTTGCGGTCCGCGCGCACGTCGTCGCGTCCACTGCACCTCGCGCCCGCCGTCGACAAGTCGCGGCCGCGCGCCGAAACCGCGCGACACGAAATTCTCGTCCTGGATTGCAAAACCCGGCGTCAGGCCCGGTATGTAGGCCGACAGCTTTATTGGCCCGGGACCCGCCTCGAAGCTGAGCGTGGCCTCGATAGTCCAGACCTGCGCACTGCTGTCCGGCAGCAGCGGAAAGCCGAGTTCGCGGACCTTGTAGAACATCAGGCTGCCGCCCGCTGCGATCAGCAGTCCGGCGAGCAGCAGTACCTGGGTTTGTCGGCCGTGCATGGCTAGCCGCTCGACGGGCTTCCTGCGTCGCCGAGCGCGTGCCCGGCCAGTGCACGCTTGAGCGGACCTATACGATCGACCAGCCCGAGACCGTTTGCGGCGACCCGGGCAAGCGGACCCTCGCCGTAGCTGAAGACCCTGTTGATCAGGTCCATGGTCGCGAGTGTCGCCAGATTGTCGCCCTTGCGGCGGCGTTGGTAGCGCAGCAGCGGCCGCAGCTCACCCGGGTCCGCGCGCCGAGCGACAAGCTGCGCGCTCAACTCGTCCGCCAGGATCTCCGCGTCGCGAAAGCCGAGATTGACACCCTGGCCGGCCAGCGGGTGCACCTGGTGTGCGGCGTCGCCGATCAGGACACAGCGTTCGCGGGCGTATTCCCGGGCATAGGCCGCGGCCAGCGGAAACCCGCGCACCGGCGTAGTGACTTCGATCTCGCCGAGCACCTGCTGGCTGGCTTCGGTCAGTTCCCGGCCGAGCTGCGCTGCGTCCAGCGAGGTCAGTTCCTCCGCGCGCGTATCGGGACAGGACCAGACCACGGAGCATCGACCATCTGCCAGTGGCAGCAGCGCCAGCGGGCCATCGGCAAGGAATCGCTGCCATGCGGTCCGCGCGTGATCACGCTCTGGCCGGACGTGCATGACCAGGCCCTGCTGGCCATAGGCGCTGCGTCGGTACGCCATGCCGGCGACGCTGCGTACCCATGACGCACTGCCGTCCGCACCGACGATCAGGCCTGCCTGGAGGCTGCTGCCATCCTCGAGCTCGACAGTTGCGTGGTTCGCGTCCAGCGATAAAGATGCCGGTGACTTGCCGGCGATCAGCTGGACGCCTGCGTCCGATGCAGCCTGCCAGAGCGCGTATCGCAACTGACTGTTCTCGATTATGTGCCCGAGTTCAGGCAAACCCTGATCCGCAGCGTCGAAGCAGATGCGCTCGGCATCACCCGCGCTCAGGTCCCGCCAGACCTGCATGCGGGTATAGGGACTGAGTCGCTCGACTGGCATGCGTCGCCACGCATCGCAGGCCTCGAGCAGTCCTCGCGAATCCGGAGCGATCGCCGATACGCGCAGATCGAAGTCGGCACCGGGTGGCCGGGGCGCTTCGCGATCCAGAACTGCAATGCGCCGCGACTGCGGTAAACCAGCCTGTGCCAGTCGGCAAGCGAAAGCGAGGCCGACCAGACCCCCGCCGACGACCAGCACGTCCCAGCGCTCGGTACTCACAGCGGCAAGCCTCGGGCCAGCCGTGTCAGGCGTCCGCCCAGTCCCATGGTCTGGCGCGCCAGCGCGCGTTTGGCGCCGGGCAGCACGTCGAAGGCCGCCAGCCCCAGACCGCGGGCCAGGCCCAGGCCGGGCTGCTGCAGGTCGAACAGGCGGACCAGTCCGTCGGTGAATGCGACGACCTTTTCCTGGTCGCTGCGACGCCAGTCGGCGAATCGGCGCAGTACAGCCGCGTCCCCGGCATCCGCCGGGCCGTCGCGCAGCGCATCGGCGAGACACTCGGCCAGGCTGGCCGCGTCGCGCAGGCCCAGGTTGTAGCCCTGGCCCGCGACCGGATGCAGGCCGTGTGCGGCGTTGCCGATGATCACCGCACGCGGCGCGGTGAGCTGCTCGCTGGCGGTCAAAGAGAGCGGGTACGCGGCGCGCTTGCCGCTGCGCAATACGCGACCAAGGCGATAACCGAAGGTCCGCTGCAGCAGATCGGTGAAGTCGGCATCCGGCAGATCGATGATCGCCCCGGCCCGATCGCTGTGGCGGGTCAGGACGAAGACGTGACGATCGGTACCGGCGGGCAGGATCGCCATCGGCCCGTCAGGGGTGAAGCGCTCGTAAGCCGTGTCGCCGTCGCCGCGGTCACCGAACTGCACGGTGCCGACGATCGCGGTCTGATGATAAGGCCGCTGGCGCGCGCGGATACCCAGCGCGTCGCGCAAGCGCGAGCGTGCGCCGTCGGCGACCACCAGCAAACGGGCCCTTAGCTCGCGCCGGTCGTCGCCGTCGATCACCTCCAGATGTATCGCGTCCTGGCCGGCCTGTACGCCCTCGGCCTGGGCCGGACTGAGCAGGCTCAGGCGGTCCGCCGCGCCCATGCGCTGCCACAGTGCGCGGCCGAGGCGGCGATTCTCGAGCACGTAGCCGAGGCTCTCGATGCGCTGCTCTCGCGCATCGATGACCGCGGTACCGAAGCGACCCTGCTCGGACACATGGATACTGCGAATCGGCGCAGCGGCTTCGGCGACGTCGTTCCATACGCCAAGGCCGGACAAAATTCGCTGGCTGCTGCGCGACAGGGCCGTGGTGCGCAGGTCGAAGCTCGGCTGCGCCGCGCTGTCGAACGGGTACGGTTCGATTACCGCGACGCGCAGCGGCAGTTGCTCCAGCGCGCAGGCGAGACTCGCCCCCACCATGCCGCCGCCGGCAATCACTACATCGAATATCGGATCGCTGCTGCTCATCAGATTGCGCTGCCGACACACTCCTCGATCTCGTCCGCGGTCCGCGGCAGGCCCGGAGTGAGTAGATCGTAACCCTCGCGTGTAACCAGGACATCATCCTCGATGCGCACGCCGATACCCCACCAGCGCTTTGGCGCGAACTTGCTGCCCGGCGGGATATAGATGCCGGGTTCGACCGTCAGGGTCATACCCGGCTCGAGCAGCCGCCACTGGTCGCCGATCTTGTAATCGCCAACATCGTGCACGTCCATGCCCAGCCAGTGCCCGGTACGGTGCATGAAAAACGGCCGGTACGCGCCATCCTTGAGCAGGGTCTTGAGGTTGCCCTTGATCAGTCCGGCGCTGCGCAGACCGCGCGCGATGGCCCGGCGCGCCGCCTCGTGCGGAGCGTTCCAGTGATTGCCAGGGCGTACCGCGTCGAATGCGGCTTCCTGCGCTTCCAGCACAATGTCGTAGATGGCGCGCTGCTCGGAGGTGAAGCGGCCGTTTACCGGGAAAGTCCGCGTCACATCCGACGCGTAATAATCGTACTCGCAGCCGGCATCGATCAGCAGCAGGTCGCCGTCCTCAAGCTGTCGGTCATTGGCATGGTAATGCAGGACGCAGCTATTGGGGCCGGAGCCGACGATCGGCAGGTAGGCCAGCCGCGCACCCTGGCGGCGAAATTCATGGGCGAATTCGGCTTCTACCTGGTACTCGAACAGCCCGGGCCGACACTGTGCCATCGCGCGCTTGTGCGCGGCGACCGAGATTTTCGCCGCCCGACGCATGGCACTGATCTCGGCACGGCTCTTGAACAATCTCAAGTCGTGCAGCTGATGATCCAGCGCAATGAACTCGTCCGGCGTGTGGCTGCCGCTCCCGCGCTCGCGCAACGCAGAGACCCAGCCGATCAGTCGCTGGTCGAAATCGTGGTCCATGCCGAGGTTGTAGTAGACGCGTTCACATTGCTCAATGATGCCCGGCAGGATGTCGTCGATGTCGGTAATCGGAAACGCATCGTCGGCGCCATAGTCGCGCACCGCGCCCTCCGGCCCGGCGCGCGCGCCGTCCCAGGTTTCGCGCTCCGGATCGCGGTCGCGGCAGAACAGCAGAAACTCGCCGTTCTCGCGCCCCGGGGCCAGCACCAGCACGGCCTCGGGCTCGGCGAAGCCGGTCAGGTAGTAAAAGTCGCTCTCCTGGCGGAACAGGTACTGCACGTCGCGGTTACGGGTTTTCGCCGTGGCCGAGGGCAGGACCGCCACCGAGCCCTTGCCGAGCATTCGCATCAAGTGGCGGCGGCGGCGCTGGAATTCCTTCGGGCTCATGGATCAGTGCGGCTCGCCGTCACCCGTGTGTTCGCGCAATGCACGCAGCTCTTCGAACGCCAGCTGCGCGCTGACGCGCACGTACTCGACCAGTTCGGCATAGGCCGCCTCCGACTCCTCGTGACTTTCGTCGTCACCCGGCTCGAAGGCCGCGCGAGAAATCTCGCTGAAGTCGCTAACGATCTCTGCCGTCGACTCAGCCTCTGCATAGCGGTCCTGGCTGGCACTGATACCTAGACCGTGCAGGAACCCCTGGCACCAGTGCGCCAGCGCCTCGGCTCGCTCGGCAAGCGGCGCGTCGTCTCCCGGGAGACCCAGTTTGAGGCTCATATCGCCCGACTGCATGGATTCGAGAGTCGTGCTGGCTGAAGTCGCGAGCCGATCGCGCGCAAGCTCAAGACCGGACTCGCCCACGGCGGAATCGGCAAGCAAGTCCATGACCCAGGCAGGACCGGCAGCTTCGACGCCCATGATGCAGGCGAGACCACACAGCTGGCCATGCAGCTCCGCCGGCTCGCCGAGCACGTCGGCCAGTGCCAGCGCTTCCGCGACTTGATCGAATTGCTGTTCCTGCATCGTCTTAACCTGCCGGCAAACCATGCCATTACGGCAGAAAGCCGGGTATGCTAGCACCCGGCGATGGTCTCGGGCATTTGACCGAGAACACTGGCAGAACCTATATTTTCGTCATGTCTGACTCACTCGAGAAATCCTTCGGCAAAGAGCTGCAGCGCCTGGAGCGGCGGCTGGACGAACTGGTAGTCATTACCACGCAGCTGAAGGAGGAAAACCGATCGCTGAAGCAGCGCCAGGACAACCTGATTGCCGAGCGCGCGACCCTGCTGCAGAAGAACGAACAGGTGCGCGCCCGGGTCGAAGCCATGATCGGTCGCCTGAAAGCTATGGAGCAAAGCTAATGACCGACATGTTTGCGCACGTCAGCGTGAAAATCCTGGAGAAGGAATATCAGATCGCCTGCCCCGCCGACGAGCGCAAGTCGCTGATTGACTCGGCAGAGATGCTGAATACGAAAATGCGCGAGATCCGCGATAGCGGCAAGGTGGTCGGTCTTGACCGAATCGCAGTAATGGCGGCACTGAACATGGCCAATGACCTGATCGGCGCGCGCCATACCGAGCAGGCGATCGAGAGCGACGCCAAGGGCAAGATCATCGAGATGCGCGAGCGTGTCGAGTCAGCCCTGCAGCAGGGCAAGCAACTGGAACTCTAGTCGCGGCCTGAATACCGTGAGCCAATCCGGCTACGGCTCCGCCCCCGAAGGTCTATAATTGCAACGGGCGCCTCCTGTGGTGTTCGAGACGGGCCTGGTAGTCTTTCGACCCTAAATCACAATCTTGGGGTCGCCGTCTGTGACGGTTTTGTGCAGAGCCGCGTATTGCGGATAGC
>CBFCXA010000051.1:0-11039 GCA_965601985.1 uncultured Chromatiales bacterium
GTGCTTGCCGTATGATCGGCTTCCCTGCAAAACAACCCGGAGAGGACGTCATGCAGCAGCTGCGGAAACTTCCAAGATTACTGCCCCTGGTACTCATCGCCGCACTCGGCGCGCCTGATGCGCTGCTGGCCGGCGCGCATACCGGCGGCGCCAAGGGCCCGATCGATGAGGCGCTGGCGTCAGATATCCGGACCGCCGATGAGAAGGCGCGCGACCGAAATCGTCAGCCGAAAAAGACCCTGGCCTTTTTCGGCCTGAAGCCCGACATGAAGGTCGTTGAGATCCTGCCGGGCGGCGGCTGGTATACCAAGATCCTCGTCCCGGTACTCAGCGACGAAGGCGAGTACTACGCGGCTGGCGGGCTGGGCAAAGCGCTTGGCTTTGGCGGCATCCTCGGCGGCGTGCGTCAGATTGAGGGTTTCGAGGACATCAACGTGATCGACCTGTCGCCGAGCATGGTCAAGACCGACCGCTTCGGCTATCTCGACATGGGACCGGTGGGCTTCGGGGTGAAGGATGTCGACCTCGTACTGACCTTCCGCAACCTGCACAACCTCGCGCCGTCCGGGCGCATGGAATTGTACAAGGCGGCCTACGAGTCACTGAAGGATGGCGGTAAGTTCGGCGTCATCGATCACACGCGGCGGCACATGGCGCCGATGACCGACGAGGTCTGGCGTCGCCTGGACCCGGTGCAGGTGATCAAGGAAATCACCGCGGCCGGTTTCCAGTTTGTCGACTACTCGACGCTGCACTACAAGCCGGACGACGAACTGCGCTACGAAGTCGGGCGGCATTCGGTGCGCGGTAACAGCGACCGGTTCACCCTGCTGTTCGAGAAGCCGGCGGACTGACGGCCGTAAAGCAACGACAGGTCCCCGCGGTATGCTCTTTCCCGGACGCCAGGTAACGAGCGGTAGCCGACCGGGTCGGCGCCGGTTTTTGCATTTGTTGCCCCGCGTCAGACAGTCAGCTAAGTTGCGCCTTCTCTCCAAGGGGATGTGAAGAGGCGTGCAACGGGCAGCACGTGCACCGGGTTACAGAGTATTGCCTGGCCGACACCACTGCCCGGTGATGCTGCCGTACTTCCATTTCGCCGTCGGCGGCGATCGGTGGAGCCGCGTGCGCCGGGCAGTCTACGCGGCACAGGTCGCGGACAACCCGAGAAGGCGCCGCCGCATTCCGCTGTACGCGTGCCTGTGGCCCCTCAAATCGGTGGCCAAGTCCTGGCAGGCTACACGCGTGTGGAGCAAATTCGCCCGTCGCCTGGGCGCGCCGCCCCGATGGCGACAGCTTTCACAGCTCTGGTGGCTTGCGGTCCGGTACAACCTGAGCTTTTCTGCGTACTACGGTTTTCGGCTCTGGCGCGATTATGCGTATGCGCAGGCTGCTGACTTCATGGAGGACTTCGAGGCGATCTGGTTCGGCGAATTATCGCTGCGCGAGCAGGACGTCGGTCTGATCGACGACAAGTTACGTTTCGCGGCGTTCTGCCGTGAGCATGACCTGCCGACGGTTCCGCTGGTCGCCAGCGTTTCGGCAAACGGCGAATTGAGCTGGCACGACGGCGAGACCGGCCTGCCGGAGTCTGACCTGTTCGTAAAGAGTGGCGAACTGTGGTCGGGTAAAGGCACCGAGCGCTGGCAGTGGGACGCCGACGCCTGCGCCTGGTGTCGCGGCAGGGAGCGGCTGGATCGGGATGGTTTGCTGGCCCGCCTGCGCGAAGCTGCTCGCCGCGACGGCACGCTGGTCGTTCAGCGTCGTGTGCACAATCATCCTGACGTTGCCGATCTCAGCCCGGAAGCAGTTTCAACGCTGCGCTGCGTGACCTGGCGCTGTAACGGGCAACCCGCTGCGGTGTTCCGTTCGCTGTGGCGCCTGCCGCGCGCTGGCATGATTACCGATCATGCATCCACCGGCGGCCTGAGCGTGGCGGTCGGGGAGGGCGGTCGGCTTCGGCGACCGCGAAGCCGCTTGCTCGACGATCCGGACGACGACCACCCCGACTTCGGCGCCCGCATTACGGATCGCATTCTGCCAGCGCACAAAGAGTTGCTGGAGCTCGCTTGCCGGGCGCACGACGCTACGCGGCTCGACGGATTGCTTAGCTGGGACGTGGCGCTGCTCGAATCCGGGCCATCGCTGATGGAAGGCAATTCGGTTGGCAGCGTCGAGAGCGTGCAGGTTGGATTTGACGAACCGCTTGGCGCGACCGAATTCGTTGCTATCGCTGATCAGCTTCTGGGTAGCTCGTTCGAAGACTCGTCGTCTTCGAGCTGATTCGATGGTATCCCTGCAGATCTCCGCGCCGATTGCCAGCGACGAGGGTGGCGTGACTCGGTGGCAGGCCGAGCTGATCGACGGCGAGCGCCGGCAGCTGTTGTATTTCGAGTCCGATGGCTTTCCCGCAGGTGAAGATCGCGTTCCGCTGAGGCCTTTCATTTTGGCTGCGCTGCCGATTGCGATGCGCAGGGGCTGCCCGTTGCAGATTCCGGGGAGCCTCGATACCGGCAGCTATCGCAACCTTATTGAATGGCAGCAGGCGATGGCCGGGTGGCATCCGGGTGACATGCAAGTCGTACCGCTGGCCGTCGACGTAAGCTCCGCACCGCCGGCGGCCGCAGAGTCTGGTGCTGCTACCGCGTTTTCGGGTGGGGTCGACAGCTGCTACACCGCGGTGCGTTACAGCCAGGATGACGACTGCCGTCGGCAGCTCGAACATCCTCTGCGCGCCGGAATCATGGTGCACGGCATGGATATCCCGCTGGCGGGACAGGGCGCGACTCAGTTTGACGCGGCCTTCGCGCGCTCACAGCGCGTGCTGGAATCCCTTGGGCTCGAGGCGCTGTCGGTCGCGACCAATGCGCGTGATCTCAGCGAGGCTGAAGGCGTAAACTGGAACACGGCCGCGCATGGAATACTGATTGCCTCGGCCATAGCCTGTTTCGAGGCGCGATTCGCGCAAGTGCTGATCCCGTCGACTTACGTATACGGTTGTCTGCGCACGCCCTGGGCCTCGCATCCGGCAACAGACCCGCTGTTCTCGTCCAGTCGTGTTGCTTACCTGCACGACGGCGCTGAAGCGAACAAGCTCGACAAGGTCGACGTGATTTCGCCATATCCTGCGGTTTCCGAGCAGTTGCGTGTCTGCTGGTCAGGACCGCGGAACGACGGCAACTGCGGGCATTGCTTCAAGTGCGTGACCACGCAGGCCTGTTTCTGGCTGGCCGGGGTCGAATCGCCGGCGGCCTTCGACTCGCCCGCCCGCGTCGAAGAACTGGCGGCCGTGCCGCTGACCAGCGAGCAGAATCGTTACCTGTTGCGCTACATGCAGGCGGCCGCGCGTGAGCGCAAGCGCCCGGATATCGCCGACGCCCTGGCGCGCACGCTGCGCCGACCGGCGAACCGGTGGCCGAAGCGTTATCTGCGAAAGAAGTTAAAGAGGGCCCTGCGTGGCGACAGAAGCTGAAGTCCGCGACTGGCTGGTCGAATTTGCCGAGTGCGTACGCACCAAGGACTATGAACGCGGTCGTCGGTTGTTTTCACCAGGTGTGTACTCCTTCGGCACCGTGGCCGAGGCTGCAGCGGGACTGGATCAGCTGGTGGCGACGCAGTGGCGGCAGGTCTGGGGCCGGACCCGCGATTTCACTATCGATCTCGACTCCGCGGTGATCGAGACGGGCGATGACAGCCCTTTCAGTTACGCAATGGTCAGCTGGCGGTCGGTCAAGGCCGACCCGGACGGCAGCGACCCCGAACGCCACGGTCGGGCCACGCTGATATTTTGTGCGGCGCCCAACACGCCACACGGCATCCGTGCCTGTCACTCACATTTCTCGAAAACGCCACCGGGCGGGCTGTGATGCGGGTGGCGGCAATCGCCCGGCCGCAGAGATCGACGCACAAGGCAAGTACGTAATTTCCGTCGGAAATTGCCCCGTTTGGAGGTCGGCATCGCCGTAAGGTAACTAACTGGTGGTTAGCCCTGCACGCGCGGTCACTTCAGTATTGACAACATAACGGACCGTCTCTAGTTTCGATGCTGCTGTGAGGTAAAAGCGCTTGGCTATTAGTTTGGCGGCGCACAAACCGATCGGCAAGAGTGCCGGTTAGCGCCGGCGTCAGTCTCTTCTGGGAGGATACTTAATGGCTGATTTGGACGATCCGGACCGGGTGTGGCCCACCGGGCTAACGATCAAGGAGTCCGAGGAACTGCACAAGCACCTGATCGATGGTTCGCGTGTGTTTTTTGTGATTGCCCTGTTCGCGCATTTTCTCGCTTATCTGTTCAGCCCGTGGCTAGGCTAAGGAGCAAACCATGAATCAAGGCAGAATTTGGTGCGTCGTTAATCCGACGGTTGGCTTGCCCCTGTTCCTGGGCGCGGTTGCGCTGACTTCACTGGTGGTGCACTACTCGATTCTCAGTAATTCGAGCTGGTTCCCGGCGTTTTTCGGCGGCTGATCGCTAGCACGAGCTGGTCCGGATAGGGCCGCTAGCCAAACGGAATCACGGTCCGGACTTGCTTCCGGACTGCTGATTCCAATTTTCAGATCCTGGTGTACCGGGAGGATCACTATGGCAACAGCAGTTCGTATGTACGAGTCGGAGCAGCAGGCGGATGACGCTGCCTCCAAGCTCGCGGCACTCGGTATCGGCGAGAACTTCATGGTCTTGCTGAAACCCGCATTTGGAACGGAAGAGTCTTCCGTCAAGGCTGCGATTGCCGACGGCAAGCTGCCCGGAAGCCAGGTCAATGTAGCAACCAGGGCGTTGAAAAACGGGCGCTCGGTGCTAAGCGTCCAGCTGCCATATGGAATGGGGCAGCGGGTGGAAGATGTCCTGGAAAGCTGCAACCCGGTCGATACCGAGATGCTGGTCGACGTTATGCCGTCCAACCCGTCGCCGTTATCGGACTTCCTCGGAATTCCGACGCTGATCGGCGGCCGCAGCGGTACACGCTTGCTGGACGGACCGCGCGAACGATCTCTCGGATTTCCGCTGTTGAGCCGCAATGGTCGGCCCATGTTTGGCGGGCTCAAGGAGTTCCGCAAGAACAGCAGCCTCGGCTTCAATTTACTGACCAGCGGCGGGCGACCGACTTTTCCGACGAAACTGATGTCCGGACGCTGACGGCGTTTCGGGTCCCGGGCCGTAGCAGGGGTTCGTTTTACACCGAGTCGTTTCGGGAGCCACGCAGGTACACGGTCCGGCCATAGCGCCGGACCGTTTGTTTCTGAGAAAGGGGAATTAAGAGCAGGTGTTCGGTTATCGAGACAGGATGATTGCCTGGCTGGCTTCCCTCGGCCCGCGCTACCTGCCGTTTGCAGACGTTGTAACGCCGGACCTGTCGCTCGCGCGCCTGCTGCGCCTGTCGCTGTTCCAGGTTTCCACGGGCATGGCGCTGGTGCTGCTGGTCGGCACGCTGAATCGCGTCATGATCGTCGAACTGGACGTGCCGGCCGCGCTGGTAGGACTGATGCTCGCGCTGCCTTTAGTGTTTGCCCCGTTTCGGGCCCTGATCGGCTATAAGTCCGATACTCACCGCTGCGAGCTGGGCTGGCGTCGCGTCCCGTTCATCTGGCGCGGCACGCTGCTTCAGTTCGGCGGGTTTGCCTTCATGCCGTTCGCCTTGCTGGTGCTGGCCGGCAAAGGTGACGCCGCCTCCGCGCCGTTGTGGATCGGCCAGGTAACCGCGGCGATCTCATTCCTGCTGGTCGGCGCCGGCGTGCACACCGTGCAGACAGCCGGGCTGGCGCTCGCCACTGACCTGACACCGGCACAATCGCACCCCAAAGTCGTCGGTCTGATGTACGTCATGCTGCTGCTCGGCATGATCGTAAGCGCGCTGGCCTTCGGCGCCGCGCTGATCGACTTTACGCCCGGCCGGCTGGTGCAGGTAATCCAGAGTGCCGCGCTGATTACCGTCGCGTTGAACGTTGCCGCCATGTGGAAGCAGGAAACCCGCGATCCGCCACGCGGGCGTCCGCCGCCGGCGCCTGACCCGAGCTTTCGCGAATCCTGGCTGGCCTTCTGCGAAGGTGAACAGACCATACGCCGGCTGGTCGTGGTCGGTCTTGGCACCATGGCCTTCGGCATGGCCGACATCCTGCTGGAGCCCTTCGGCGGCCAGGTGCTCGACCTGAATGTATCGGCTACCACCCGCCTGACCGCGTTATTCGCGGTCGGGGGTCTGGTCGGCTTCGGGGTTGCATCCAACGTGCTGGGCCGCGGTGCCAATCCCTATCGCATGGCCCAGAACGGCGCGTGGATCGGATTGCCTGCATTCGTGCTGGTCGTCATTGCCGAGCCGCTGGGCATTACCGGTCTGTTTCTGCTCGGCAATTTCCTGATCGGCTTCGGCGCCGCGCTATTTGGACACGGCACGCTGACCGCCACGATGAATCGTGCGCCTGAAGCCCAGGCCGGTCTTGCGCTGGGCGCCTGGGGCGCGGTGCAGGCTACCGCAGCCGGCGTCGCGGTGGCGCTGAGCGGAACGATTCGTGATCTCGTGACCTATCTCGCTGCTCGTACAGGAGGCGTGTTCGGCCTCAGCGAAATCGAAGTCGGCTACTTCTCTGTCTATGCGCTGGAAGTGGTGTTGCTCGTCGTCACGATCGTCGCGTCCTTGCCGCTGATTCGCGGGTCTGCCCGAAGCGGCTTTCAGATGGACGGCGCAACGCCGTCGGTCGATTCCCGCGGCACGACGTCCTGAGCGATCGTGGCTCGACGCGAGGTCCTCGAGTACCCCGATCCACGGCTGCGACTGGTCTCCGCGCCGGT
Source organism: uncultured Chromatiales bacterium (assembly GCA_965601985.1). GTDB lineage: Bacteria > Pseudomonadota > Gammaproteobacteria > Steroidobacterales > J054. The sequence continues at coordinate 6,782 of CBFCXA010000051.1, forward strand.
AACCGAGTTCGGGGAGGAACTCGCCGACCTGGTTTCGGACCTGTTCGACACCATGTATGCCGGCAATGCGATTGGCCTGAGTGCCCCGCAGCTCGATGTGCAGCGCGAAGTCCTGGTGATGGACCTGTCGGACGACGCGAGTGCGCCGCAGGTGTTCATCAACCCCGAGATCCTCGACAGCGCGCGTCCCGGATTCGTCGAGGAGAGCTGCCTGTCGGTGCCCGGCGTGGTCACGAACGTGCTGCGTGCGACCCGGGTGCGGGTGCGGGCGCGGGATATCGCCGGCGATCCGTTCGAACGCGAGCTGGCCGACATGGAGGCGGTGTGCCTGCAGCATGAGATGGATCACCTGATCGGCAAGGTGCTGGCCGACCGGCTGTCGGCCTTCCGTCGCTGGCGCTTGCGACGCGCTGCAGCACGCGGCCAGTATCCGCCCGACCAGGCTGCTCGCCCGGACTGAATCGGGAAAAAAATTCCGGCCAGCCGAATACGATTGGCAAGCTCCGCCGAATTCATCGTCAGACACTTTCGAAGAGGACTCGCGATGATGAATTCAACGGTTACGGAATACACGGACGTTATTGAAACGCGCGAAGGACCACTGCGCGCCGATCCGACCATCCTCGCCGAATCCCGGCTCGGTACCGAGTTGCTGCCCGAGGAATGCGACGCCCTGGTTGCCGAAATGGAGGTACTGCCCCTGGTCGATGGCCAGGTACTCTGCCACGAGGGCGAGCGCGACTCAGCCCTGTACGTGCTCGCGTCGGGCAAGATCGAGGTCGTCAACCTCGTGAGCGGGCAGGAAGAGGTCGTCTACCGCATGCAGGTTGGCGAAACCGCCGGTACCCGGGTGTTCATCGATCGCGGGCGTCGTCGCTCGACACTGCGTGCCGTGGGCGAGACGACGGTCTACGCATTACAGCCTGCGCGCTTCGAGGCGCTGATCAAGCGTCAGCCGTTCATGGTCTACAAGGTGATGCGTGCCATGCTGAAAATCACGCACGCCAACCTGATGAGAATGAACCGCGAGAGCGAAGCGCTCTCCAACTACGTGACCCATCGGGGTCTGTACACGCGTTACTGAGTCAGGTCGATGTGCCGGCGAAGTCGGTGATAGCGTCGGCGAGACTGTCGAGATAGCCCGGGTCGTCATAACGAGGTAGGGCCGTGAAGCTGGCATTGTTCATGCTGTCTGCCAGCTCGCGGGTACCGGGCCCCAGCGGATCGTCTGCAGCGGACAGGCACAGTACGGGTTGCTGCACCATCGGGAGGCGCTCCTCCGACAGGTAGGCGAAGGCCGCGCGATAGGCAAGGTGATAACTCGTCGCGCCCTTGAGCACCTCCATCACCCAATCGTGCAATGTGCGCGCATCCGGAAAACCGGTGTTGCGCACATGTTCTTTGTCGCGCGCGTACCAGGGAAAGAACACGAACTGGTCGCGGCAAAAGATGAATGCGCGCAGGAAATGTGTGCCCTCGAGATCCGGCTCGAAGGGGTGAGCGTATTTCTCGAGCATGTCCTGGCGTTCCTCGGTGGTAAATACCACCGCGCCGTCCTGGATTACACGCTCGACGCGATCCGGGGCCAGCAGCGCCAGTTCGTTTGCCAGGCAGGCGCCCGTGTGTGAGCCGTAGGCGCATACCGTGTCAATCTCCAGCGCGTCCAGCAGTTCGATCATCAGCGCGCTGTAGTCGGCGATCGACGGTGCGTCCATCGGCAGTGGCGGGCTGTCGCCATTGCCCGGGGTATCGGGTGCGATCACCCTGAAGCTACCGGCGAGCATCGCAATCAGTCCTTCGAGCTGCTTTGAGCTGCCGGGTGATGCGTGCAGCAGCAGCAGTACCGGGCCCTGCCCTGCGTAGCGGTAATGCATCTGCCCAATCGACGTATCGGCAAATGCGCGTCTGACCGTTCGGTTGGCGTCAGTCGTCATAGCGTGTTCTCCGTTGTATTCATTCACTGTCGTCCGTTTCTCGGGCTTCTTCGTAGTCGACGTGCAGATGGCTGCGCTGACGTTGGGTTCCAGAAGGATCGACGAATGTCCTTGACGCAGAATACTCAGTACATACCCGATAGCGGGTCGACGCGGTTGCTGACCGGTGGCTGCGCCATGATGTAGGCATACATTGCCGCAAGATCCGCATCACTGAGCCGGGCGTACTCGGTCCAGGCATGCTGGGTCTGGAAGCCGGCCTCTTCGACCGGAATGCGCGCACCGGCGTAGGCGCGGAAGCGGGCAATGAAATCATCCACCGTCCAGCGCCCGATACCGGTCGTCTCGTCGGCCGAAATATTCGCGCTGTACACGGTACGGCCGTTGGCCTGCATGCCGAGTCCGCCGCCAAAGCGCATGTTCTCGTAAGGCTGCATACGCTCGTTGGCCGGCGTGTGGCAAAAGCGACAGCCGGCGATGATGGTCAGGTACCCACCGCGGCTCACCGGGTCGGCGGCATCGACCTGCCAGGGGTCGGCCGGCAGCACGCGGGAGTTGGCCACGAACTCCATGATCGCGCTCAGCCTGCGGCCGGTGTAGGGCCCGCCCGCGACCGGCTCCAGAGAGCGCAGATAGGCGATGATCGAGTACACATCCTCGGTTTCGAGATGCAGGTACACATCGAACGGCATGATCGGGAACAGCGCATAGCCGTCGCGGTGCAGGCCATTGACGATCGCGCGGTAGATCTCGCCGTCGGTCCAGTCGCCTATGCCGAAGGGCGTGATATTGCCGGCAGTGATCTTGCCGGATACGCCGACGCTGGCATCGAATACCTCGCCGCCCTTGCCCAGGCCGCCCGGCTTGATCGGGCCTCCGAACAGGCCCCAGTCGCGTTCCGAGTGGCAGTATACGCAGCCGAACACCGCGTTCGCGAGGTAGGCGCCGCGCGCCACGCGCTCCGGCGTGCTCTCGACCTGCAGATCGGGTACCGGAATGTCCCTGGGCAGGACCTGGAAGTAGTATAGGTACAGTCCGGCCACGGCCAGCACGCCTACCGACAGCAGGCCCAGCCCCAGTTTCAAAAGGACCTTCAGCATGCGCTTATCCTACCGCGCCGCTGCCTCGGGTGCGGCTCGACAGTATCGCGCGGGTACCGGCGCGCTGCCGGCCACGCTGCTGCTCGCTGCCTGCCTGCAGGCCGGCTGCAGCGGCGAATCCGACGATATGAGTCCGGCCGAGGCCGCGCGTATCCATGCCCGGCTGCTCACGCTGGACACCCATCTCGACACGCCGATGATGCTGATGCGACCGGGCTTCGATCTCCGGGTCCGGCACGATCCGCTGGCCGAAGCCAGCCAGATCGACCTGCCGCGGCTGAAACAGGGCGGGCTGGATGCCGGCTTCTGGGCGGTCTTCGTATCGCAGGGCAAGCTGACGCCGGAAGCCTCACAGGCGGCGGCCGAGCGTGCCGAGAGAATCTTCGCGCGCATCCGCGAAACCGTCGCGGCGCATCCTGATGAGCTGGCGCTGGCCACCAGCGCGGCAGAGGTCCGTACCGCGGTCGATGCCGGCAAGCATGCGGTGCTGATTGGCATGGAGAACGGCAACAGCCTGGCCGGTGACCCGCGGCGCGTCTGGCGCTACCGCGATCTCGGCGCTCGCTACATCGGCCTGCTGCATTCGCGGAACAACGAACTCGGCGATTCGGCTACCGACAGCCAGACCCTGCACGGTGGTTTGAGCGAGCTCGGGCGGGAGATGATTCGCGAGATGAATCGGGCCGGCATCATGGTCGACGTGTCACATGCCAGCGACGAGACTTTCTGGGACATGCTCGAGACCAGCGCGGCGCCGGTGATCGCGTCGCACTCATCGGCGCGGGCCATCTATGACCATCCGCGCAATCTCACCGACGACATGTTGCGTGCCCTGGCCGAGAAGGGCGGGGTGGCTCAGGTCAACACGCTCAGCGACTACCTCGCCGATCTCGTGATCAGCGAGGGCCGCCGCAATGCGATGGCGGAAATGGGTCGGGCGATGGCCGCGGCGCGCGAAGCGGGCGACGATTCCATGGAGGTATTCTGGCAGGCTGTGGGCCGGGCCAATGTCGAATTCCCACCGCCGCTGGCAACCGTGTCCGACGTCGCCGACCACATCGACCATATGGTCGCAATCATGGGCATCGATCATGTCGGCGTCGGCGCGGATTTCGACGGCGGCGGCGGCGTCGAGGGCATGTTCGACGCCAGCGAAATCGGCAATCTCACCTTCGAGCTGCTACAGCGTGGTTACTCCGAGGAAGACCTGGGCAAAATATGGAG
>CBFCXA010000052.1:0-10914 GCA_965601985.1 uncultured Chromatiales bacterium
CGCCGCAGACGAGGGCGATGCCGTCGAGTTCGACGAAGTGCTGATGGTCGGCGAAGGCGACAGCGTTCAGGTCGGCACGCCGCTGGTCAGCGGCGGCAAGGTCGAGGCCCGCGTGCTGTCACAGGACAAGGATCGCAAGATCGAGGTGGTGAAGTTCCACCGCCGGCAGAATTACCGGCGCAGCAAGGGGCATCGCCAGCCCTTCACCCTGATCGAGATTACCGGCATCAGCGGCGGCTGAGCGGGCAAGGAGAAAGCCGAGATGGCACATAAGAAAGCAGGCGGCAGTTCGCGCAACGGGCGCGATTCCGAATCGAAACGACTGGGCGTGAAGAAGTTCGGCGGCCAGGCGGTGATCGCCGGCAATATTCTCGTCCGGCAGCGCGGTTCGAAGTTTCGCGCTGGCACCAACGTCGGCATGGGCCGCGACCATACGCTGTTTGCGAAGTCCGACGGCCGCGTGCGCTTCGAGCGTAAGGGCCCGCAGAATCGCACCTTCGTCAGCGTGGATAACGACGCCGGCTGATTGCGTCGGCAACAAGCGTTTATTGAAGCCCCGCCTGTGCGGGGCTTTTTCGTTGCCGGTTTGTTGCCGGCGAGAGAGACTGCCGCCATGAAATTCGTGGACGAGGCCAGGATCCAGGTGATCGCCGGCAACGGCGGGCCCGGCTGCGTCAGCTTTCGCCGCGAGAAATACATTCCGCGCGGCGGCCCGGACGGTGGCGATGGCGGTAACGGTGGCAGCGTATTCCTCGTCGCCGACGGGAACCTGAACACGCTGGTGGATTTCCGGGTCCGCCGGCGTTTCGCCGCCGGACATGGCGTCGGCGGGGCCGGCAAGGACCGGACCGGCGCCAGCGGCGATGACCTGCTGATCCCGGTGCCCCCGGGTACGCGCGTGGTCACCGAGGACACCGGCGAGACGCTAGGCGACCTGGCCGGTGACGGGGATCGCCTCCTGGTGGCCGCGGGCGGCGAGGGTGGCCGCGGCAACACGCGTTTCAAGAGCAGCGTGAACCGGGCGCCGCGCCAGTCGACGCCGGGCACGCCCGGCGAGCGCCGCTGGCTGAAACTCGAGCTGTCGGTACTGGCCGATGTCGGTCTGCTCGGCGCGCCCAATGCGGGTAAGTCGACCCTGGTGCGTTCGCTGTCGGCAGCGCGGCCGAAAGTCGCCGACTACCCGTTTACGACCCTGCACCCGAACCTCGGCGTCGTGGCAGTCGACGCGCAACGCAGCTTCGTGATGGCCGACATACCGGGGCTGATCGAGGGCGCGGCCGCGGGTGCCGGGCTGGGCACGCGGTTCCTGAAACACCTGAGCCGTACCCGGCTATTGCTGCATATCGTCGATATTGCGCCGCCGGACGGCAGCGAAGACCCGGGCCAACTGGCTCGGGGCCTGGTCGGCGAGCTAAAGGCCTTCAGTCCGGAGCTCGCTGCCCGCGAGCGCTGGCTGGTGCTCAACAAGTGCGACCTGGTGGATGAGATGGAACTCGAGCGGCGCAGGGCATCGCTGATTGCTTCGCTGGACTGGGACGGACCCGTCTACTGCATCAGTGCACTGGCACGGCGCGGCACCGCGGAACTCGCGCGGGAGGTAATGGATGCACTGGAGAGGCTGCAGAGCGCAGCAGCCGACGAGAGCGACGCGGGCGTCAGCCCTGCAGGCTCTTGATGCGGCGATTCAGCCGGCTCTTGTGACGGGCAGCCTTGTTGCGGTGGATCAGGCCCTTGTTCACCATCGTGTCAATCTGCGGCACCGCTTCGCGGTACATCGCGGCGGCGGAATCGGCATCTCCGCTGTCGATCGCCTTGAGCACTTTCTTCATCGAGGTGCGCATGCGTGAACGCAGCGCCACATTGTGCTGGCGGCGGGTTTCGGCCTGGCGGGCACGCTTGATGGCGGACTTGATATTGGCCAATGCTGGATACCTGTGTGTTCGCAAGGGGCCCGAGACGGGCGAGGCGGCGTATTCTTCAGATTCGGCTGCGGCTTGTCAATAGCTGGCCGGGTCCAAGTCATTGTTTTTTAGCGTATACCGGACGAAACGCCGGCCGGCCGACCTGCTAGACTCAGCGCGCGATGCCGGATAAGCCGCTCGAGCCCGATTCCCCCGTCAAACGGCTGCTGCAATCGACCGGCGTCGTCAGCGGCATGACCCTGCTTTCGCGCATCCTGGGGCTGGTGCGCGACATCGTATTTGCCCGGTTCTTCGGCGCCGGTATGGTGATGGACGCGTTCTTCGTCGCCTTCAAACTGCCCAACATCTTCCGGCGGTTCTTCGCCGAGGGCGCGTTCTCGCAGGCCTTCGTGCCGGTGTTTGCCGAGTACGACGAGCGGCGAACTGCTGCCGAAGTCCGTGAACTCATCGACCGTGTCAGCGGCACACTCGGACTGGTCCTGTTCGCGTTCACGCTGATCGGCGTGCTGGCGGCACCGGCGATGATCGCGGTTTTCGCACCCGGCTTTCTGCGCGAAGCAGGCGCTGACGGCGGCCGCTATGCGCTGGCCGTGGACATGCTGCGCTTTACCTTTCCCTATTTGCTGTTCGTATCACTGACCGCACTGGCCGGCGGCATCCTGAATACCTATCAGCGTTTCGCCGCGCCGGCCTTCGCGCCGGTGCTGCTCAACGTCGTGCTGATTGTGTTCGCGGCCTTCGTGGCGCCGACCTTCGAGCAGCCCGGCGTGGCGCTGGCAGTGGGTGTGTTCTGCGCCGGACTGGTCCAGCTGGGATTCATGCTGCCCTTTCTCGCCCGACTCGGCGTCCTGCCGCGACCGCGCTGGGGTGCTGCACACGAAGGCGTGCGTCGCATCATGCGCCTGATGGCCCCGGCGGTCTTCGGCTCGTCGGTCGCGCAGATCAATATCCTGTTCGATACGCTGATCGCGTCGTTCCTGGCAACCGGCAGCATCAGCTGGCTGTACTACTCGGACCGCTTGATGGAGTTTCCGCTGGGCGTCTTCGGTATCGCGCTGGCGACGGTGATCTTGCCGAACCTGTCGCGGCAGCATGCGGCCGACGCGCCTGAGGCGTTTGCTGCGACACTGGACTGGGCCTGTCGCCTGGTATTGCTGATCGCGCTGCCGGCGGCGGTCGGACTAGCGGTACTTGCCGGACCGATGCTGACGACCATCTTCTACGGCGGGGAGTTCGGTATCGACGATGTGCGCATGGCGACGCTCAGCCTGATCACCTATTCGCTGGGACTGCTTGGCTTCACGCTGATCAAGATACTCGCGCCCGGATACTTCGCTCGCCAGGACACGCGCAGCCCGGTGCGTATTGGCGTGATCGCGCTACTGGTGAATATGCTGCTGAACCTGCTGTTCGTGGTGCCCTGGGTGCGTGCCGGATGGGCCGGGCCGCATGCAGGCCTGGCGCTGGCCACGTCGCTGGCTGCGTTCCTCAATGCCGGGCTTCTGTTCCGCGGCCTGCTGCGCGCGGGAGTCTGGCGGGCGCGGCCTGGCTGGCGACGACTGTTCCTGCAGGCCGGCGTATCGGCCGCGATCATGGCCATGCTGTTGCAGCAGTTCGTCCCCGACCTCCCACGCTGGTTCGAGGTCGGATTGTGGGAGCGTTGCTGGTGGCTGGCGCTGGCGGTCGCCGGCGGCGCCGCGGCCTATGGTGGGACCTTGCTGGCCACCGGCCTGAGACCGGCGGCGCTGCGCATGACATCGTCCTGAGCGATCCTCATAATCGCTCACTTTTGCGGTTGTCCCGATGCAGTTGATCCGCCGACCCGGCCGCGGCAGGCAGTGCCTGCCGACTGGCAGTGCCGTGACTGTCGGCACCTTCGACGGCGTGCACCTGGGCCACCGGTCGATTATCTCCCGCGTCCGTGATCGAGCGCAGTCGCTGGGCGTGCCGAGCGTGGTGTTTTCCTTCGAACCGACACCGGCCGAGTTTTTTCGTCGCGACGATCCGCCGCCGCGGCTCACACGCTTCCGCGAGAAATTTGCTGCTCTGACGGCCTGCGGCGTGGATGGGTTTTTCTGTCCGCCGTTCAATGCCGACATGGAGAAACTCACGCCGAGTGAATTCATTGACGAACTGCTGATTGGCGTACTCGGTGCGCGCCACGTCGTTATCGGCGACGACTTCCGCTTTGCGCACCGTCGGGCCGGTCGCTTCGAGGACCTGCAGTCTGCCGGTGAACGCCAGGGTTTTACCGTGGAACGGGTAGAGAGCGTACTCGAGAACGGCCAGCGCGTGTCGAGCACCGAAATCCGGCGCGCGCTGGGCGAAGGCGACCTGGACCGCGCGCGACAGCTGCTCGGTCGCTGGTACCGTATCAGCGGGCGCGTGGTGCCGGGGCGCCAGCTCGGCCGGGAACTGGGCTACCCGACCGCGAATGTGCGCCTGGCACGCCACACGGTCGCGCTGACCGGTATCTTCGCGGTCCGGGTCGCGGGCCTGGGCGACATGACGCGCGACGGCGTCGCCAGTCTCGGCTATCGTCCCACCATTGCCGGCGGCGATACCGAGCCGTTACTGGAAGTGCATCTGTTCGATTTCGATGAAGACATCTATGGCCGGTTGATCGACGTCGACTTCGTCGCGCATATCCGGCCGGAAGAGGCCTTCGCTGATCTGGCAGCGCTGACCCGTCAGATGCATGACGATGCCGACCGAGCCCGTACAATCCTCGCCCAGCCCGACCCGTTTGCCGATCTGACGTGACTGACTATAAAGACAGCCTGAACCTGCCGCGTACGCGATTCCCGATGAAGGCGAATCTCGCACAGCGCGAGCCTGCGCGCCTGAAGCAATGGCAGAGCGACGACCTGTACGCGCAGATCCGCCAGGCCGCTGCCGGCCGTCCGCAGTGGCTGCTGCTGGATGGCCCGCCCTATGCGAACGGCAACATCCATCTCGGCCATGCCGTCAATAAGGTGCTCAAGGACATCGTCGTCAAGTCGCGTGGCCTGGACGGCTACGACGCGCCCTATATCCCCGGCTGGGACTGCCACGGCCTGCCGATCGAGCTACAGGTCGAAAAGAAGCACGGCAAGGTCGGCAAGAAACTCGATGCGCGGGCCTTTCGCAAGGCCTGCCGCGAGTACGCGTTGAAACAGGCCGACAAGCAGCGCGCCGATTTCATCCGGCTCGGCGTATTCGGTGACTGGCAGCGGCCATACCTGACGCTGGATCCGGCCTTCGAGGCGGCCCAGGTGCGGGGATTCGCGCAGATCATCGCCAACGGTCATCTGCAGCGCGGCTACAAGCCGGTGCACTGGTGTCTGGATTGCGGGTCGGCGCTGGCCGAGGCGGAGGTCGAATACGCAGACAAGCGCTCGCGTGCGATCGACGTGGCCTTTCTGGCGACGCAACCCGATGCGCTCTATGAAAAAGTTGGTGTTGCCGCAGATGGCGTGCCGGCCGCGGTGCCGATCTGGACCACCACGGCCTGGACGCTGCCGGCCAACCAGGCGGTAGCGCTGGCTGCCGATCTCGACTACGAACTGTGGGAATTTCACCGCGACGGCGGTCTGCTGCGCGTGGTGCTGGCGGCGGAACTGTCGGCCGATGCGCTGCAACGCTTCGGCGCGGACTCGCCGCAGAAACTGGCCGGGTTTACGGGCGACCGGCTGGCCGGACTGGCACTGCAGCATCCGTTCTACCCGCGCGAGGTGCCGTTGATCAATGCGGACTTCGTGACGCTGGATGCCGGGACCGGTGCGGTGCATATTGCACCGGGGCACGGCCATGACGACTTCGCCGCGGGCGTGGCCAACGACCTGCCGCTGGAAAACCCCGTGGGCGGAGACGGCGTGTACCTGTCCGGCACCGAGTTGCTGGGCGGGCAGCATATCTACAAGGCCGGGGAACAGATCATCGAGCTGCTCACCGAGCGCGGGCGCCTGCTGCACGTCGAAGACTACGAGCACAGCTACCCGCACTGCTGGCGGCATCGAACGCCGCTGATTTTCCGGGCCACGCCGCAGTGGTTCATCAACCTGGATCAGAACGGCCTGCGCGGCGCGGCGCTGTCGGCCATCGGCACGGTCGAATGGTTGCCGGACTGGGGTGAGCAGCGCATCGAGGGCATGGTCAGCGGCCGTCCGGACTGGTGCATCTCGCGCCAGCGGACCTGGGGCGTACCGATACCGCTGTTTATTCATCGGGAAACAGACGAGCTGCATCCGGACACGCCGGCGCTGCTGGAGCGCGTCGCCGAGCGCATGGACGAGCAGGGCGCTGATGCCTGGTTCGAACTCGATCCGCGCGAGCTGCTCGGCGACGACGCGCGCGACTACGCGCAGGTCACGGACACCATGGACGTGTGGATGGATTCCGGCATGGTTCATCACTGCGTCGCCGCGCTGCGCGACGAGGTCGGCTATCCGGCGGAGCTCTATCTCGAGGGTTCGGACCAGCATCGCGGCTGGTTCCAGAGTTCACTGCTGACCGCGGTCGGCATGCACGGTACCGCGCCGTATCGCCAGGTGCTGACGCACGGCTTCACGGTCGACGAGCACGGGCGCAAGATGTCCAAGTCGCTCGGCAATACCATCGAGCCGCAGAAGATCGTCAAGACGCTGGGCGCGGATATCCTGCGTTTATGGATCGCCGGCACCGACTACCGCGGCGAAATGAGCCTGTCGGACGAGATCCTGAAGCGGGTGACCGATTCCTACCGGCGCATGCGCAACACTGCGCGTTTTCTGCTCGGCAACCTCGACGGTTTCGAGCCGTCGCGTGACCAGGTGGCCGCTGACGAGCTGGTAGACCTGGATCGCTGGGCCATCGGGCGGGCGCAGGCGCTGCAGGACGAGTTACGCCTCGCCTACGCGCGATACGAATTCCACCGCGTCTACCAGATGCTGCACAACTTCTGCGTCGTGGACATGGGCGGTTTCTACCTCGATGTGATCAAGGATCGACTGTACACCACCGGCCGGCGCAGCATTCCGCGGCGTTCCGCGCAGACCGCCATGTACCAGATCGCCGAGGCCATGGTGCGCTGGCTGGCACCGGTGCTGAGTTTTACCGCCGAAGAAATCTGGGAGGCGCTGCCGGGCGAGCGGGTTGGGTCGGTGTTTCTGGAAACCTGGCAGGAACTCATGCGCGCGGGCGACCCGGAAGTCGACTGGTCGGCCCTGATGCCGATGCGTGACGCGGTCGCGCGGGCGCTGGAAGCGCGGCGCGCGGCCGGGGAAATCGGCGCCGGGCTGGAAGCCGAGGTCACCCTGTATACCGACAGTGCAGAAGCCGAGCGTCTTCGCGAACTCGGCGACGAGCTGCGTTTCGCGCTGATTACCTCTGCAGCCACCATCGCGCCGCCGGATACGGCGCCGCCGGACGCGGTCGAGGATGCCGGCTGGCTGATCGGCGTGAAGCCGTCCGATGCGCCCAAGTGCATCCGCTGCTGGCATCGTCGTCCCGACGTCGGCAGCGTCGCGGGGCATGCGGAGATCTGCGGGCGCTGCGCCGGCAACCTCGATGGTCCCGGCGAAACCCGGCGATTCGCCTGATGCGGACCGGTTGATTGGCTAAAGCGACCGACAAAGCTACCGAGGCACCGTCGATGGGCGGTCGGATCGTCGTTTGGCTGTCACTGTCGGTGCTGGTGCTGGTCGCCGATCAGTTGACCAAGCTGGCAGTGACCGAGAACCTGGTGCTGTATCAGCGAATTCCGGTACTGCCGTTCTTCGATCTCGTGCGACTGCACAACACCGGCGCCGCGTTCAGCTTCCTCGCCAGTGCATCAGGCTGGCAGAACACGCTGTTCATGGTTGTCGCCGGCCTGGTCAGCGTCGTATTGATCTGGTGGCTGGCGACCCTGCCCGGAAGCGGCCGAAACCTGCTCGCGCTGGGCCTGGCCCTGGTGCTGGGCGGCGCGATCGGCAACCTGATCGACCGCGCGCTGTATGGCTACGTGGTCGATTTCCTTCTGTTTTATTACCGCGACTGGTCTTACCCGGCCTTCAACGTGGCCGATTCGGCGATTACCTGTGGCGTCGCGCTGATTCTGTTCGACGGCTTCGTGCTGGAGCGCGGCCGGCAGAAAAAAAAGAAGCCGCCGGCCCGCTAGGTACCGGCGGCAGTGTTCACTGGCGCGGTAAGGGGGTCAGCGCCAGCATTCGTCCGTATTTTCCGCACCCGCGTTGTTGAATGCCGAGCGCTGTCCGCGTTCGGTCGTGGTAAACGACCAGCAGTCCGCGTCGTCGGCCTGGTCGTCGCCGGGCGCTACCTGGGCGACGAGGATGTAGCCGGTGGCCAGCCCGCCGGGGCCAGGCTGCACGTTCAGGTCGTAGAAACCCCGCTCGGTGCCGGCGATGCCGAGCCCGGCCGGCGGGGCCGGGGCCAGCTGCGCGTTGCTTGCATAAGTACCGTTGGCGATGAAGAACCGCTCCTGTGCCGCCGCGATGCGCAGCAATGCGGTGGTTGCATCGGCGCGGTTGGCCCGCTGCAGGTACTGCCGGTAACCCGGGATGCCGATGCTCATGATGATGGCCAGGATGACCATGACGATCATGACTTCGACGAGGGTGAAACCCTTATTTCTTGCAATCATCCTCGTGACTCCTATTGCGTCTCGTCCTGGTACCAGTAGGTGCGCGTCGGGTCGGCATCAAAGCCCGGATCGAAGCACTCCACACCGGCACAGGCCGTCGGTTCGTCTTCGCCCGGGAACAGCAGGATGGTCTCCGGTGCGATACCGCCCTGCTTGAGTCGTGTGATGCGGTCCTCGGGTTCCATCGGGTCGTCCGGCGGCACGGGAGTATCCGGCGGCAGCGGCGAGCCGTCGCGGATGCTGACGCGGTACACGCGGTTATTGCCGGCCGTGGTCTCACAGGGGTTGTCGTTCGCGCCGGGCGAGAACGAGGTGAAGAAGGTCGTGCCGTTGAAGGTGATCGACTCTGTCAGGATCTTTTCTCCGGCCGTCTCCACCATGGTGATGCGCCAGCCCTTGTCGGTTGGCAGCAGCTCCGGGTACGCCGTAGCGTCGAAGGTCGTCACGTTTATCAACTGGTCACGCGTGGTCGGCTCCGGATACTGGTCCGTCGGGATTGCATTGAGGAAGCTGAAGTCGCGAACCGAGTAGAACTCATCGGTCGTTGCGGTCTCCAGCGGACTGGCGCGAAACCCCGAGCCGATGTTTACGGCGAGATACGGGCCCTGCGGATCGAGCACGGCGACGATGTCCGGGGCAGAGTAGAAGCGCCTGACATCGGCCGCCGTCGGGTTTTCCAGGTCCGCCGCGCCCAGCGTCGCCAGCAGGCCGCCCTGTACCAGGTCGTCCCGCGAACTGCCGTTGGCGATGTCGAAGCGCCAGATGCGTCCGCCCATGTCGCCGGCGTACATGCGGTCTGCGGTGCCGTCGCCGGACAGGTCCAGCACCTTGATCGACGCTGGAATCGAGTGCTTCATGGCCGCGTTGCTATTGATGCCGTCTAGCACCAGGTTGTGGCTCGGTGCTTCGCCGGCGCTCCACAGCAGGCTGCCGGTCTCGAGGTCGATCATGTAGATCGCGTTACCGACAGTGTCGCGCCGGTAACCCGGGTTGTCCTGGCCGGTGTCGTAGCCGCCGCCGACGATCACGACTTCTTTGAGCTCACCGCCGATGTTTACCTTGGTGATCGAAGGCCTGGACCAGGTCTGCCCCAGCGCCTCGAAGCCGGGCGTGTTGGAGTCGACCACCCAGGCCAGGCGCGGATTGTTCCGGTCCGTAACTTCCAGGGCGAACACTGCGTCGCCGCCGCGACGCATGCCGGTGACGATAAATACCCGCTCGTCGCCGCCGATGCCCGGCAGCTGGTCGTTGTCGACCACATAAGACGCCATTTCGCCGTCCAGCCCGTAACGCTTGTTCGAGACCAGCGGGTCGTTGTACAGCTCTACCAGTCGCGGCAGCAGCCGTTTCGGGACGAAGCCCCATAGCTCCTCGCCGGTGGCGGCGTCGACCGCGTGCAGCACGCCGTCATTGGTTGACGTGAACACCACGGCATCCGGTGAGTCCTTCTTGCCGCCATAGATCACAGCGGTCGGGCGCACGTGCAGCGGGTCGCCCATCGCATTGCGCGGCTGCGGCACCGAATTCGGTTCATCCTCCAGCGCCCACACGTCCATGCCGAGCGTCCAGGCGAGGACCTTGTCGAACTCCGTCATGTTCAGGTTGAGATCCGCGGTCGCCGCCTGCAGGTCGCTCATGCCGAAATCGGCCGGCGCGAGGTCCGGGTTGCCGAGGAACAGCCGGTTGGCGGCGTCCTGCGTCAGTGTCAGGTTCTGTGAGCCGGTCGCGTTGGAGTACAAGCGTCGTGAAGTCCAGATCGGGAGCTGGCTAGCCGCACCGCCCGCGCGCACACCGTCGCCGTCCGGCGCATCGGACCAGAAACTGAAGGCCGTCTTGGGGTCTTCGCCGTAGAAGAAACCGGTATTCGGGTTGACTGCCGGCTCTCCATTCTGGCCAACCAGTCGCCCGTTTTCGATCCGGTACTTCTTCAGGTTGCCGGGCCAGTGCGCGTGCCCGGACGGTTCGAACACCGATACGTAGACGTCGCGCAGGTTCTGGGTGCGGTTGAAGGCGTTGACCGGGACCGCGGGCGCGGTGAAGGTGATAGCTTCCTTCTTGATCGACGACACGATGTCCGTCAGCACCTTGGCCAGGCTCGAGGTGTTGTCGGCCAGGCGGTACTCGCCGCCGCCGCGCGCCGCGGTGCTTGCCAGCAGCGGCAGGTCGATGGTGAAGCCGATGGTGTAGGTGGTGATGTTCTGGATGCCTTCCATGTTCGGGTTCAGGTCCGACTCGTACATGTGCTCGGCCAGGTCATCCAGGCAGGCGCCACTGCCGCTGCCGTCACAGCTTGCCCCCGCGCTGTTTTTCTCGGCGAAGCCGGGCAGGCCCTCGATCAGATTGTTGGCCGCGACGTCCCGCGTTGGCGCGACGTCGGTCAGCAGCACGACG
>CBFCXA010000053.1:0-10903 GCA_965601985.1 uncultured Chromatiales bacterium
ATGGCAACGCTGTTTGAGAAGGTTTGGTCCGAGCATGTCGTCGCTCCCGAAACCCCCGGCCAGGCGCTGCTTGAGCGCATAGCCTTCACCGTCCGGATACAGCTCGAGCTCGGCCAGGCAGGCCCGTGCCGCCTCCACCGCCGCGCTCGGCGGGCCAAGTGGATTTTCATTCGACGCTAGCTTGATCGAGTCGCTGATGCCGTACTCGCGCTCCAGCGTTTCCATCGGTTTACCCGGTACGTACGGGCTGAGTTCACGCAGGCCGGGCGCGGCCAGTGCGGCGTAGTCGAGCTCGCGGGTCACCTCGCCCGGGATCCTAGAGGATGGCTTTTGGATAGGAGCCCAGCACCCGGAACAACTGAGCGCGCTGTTCCAGTCCGGCCAGTGCCTCGACGACCTGCTCGTCTTCGGCATGGCCGTCAATGTCCATGAAGAACACGTAATGCCACTTCCGCCTTCGCGACGGCCGCGACTCGATCCGGGTCATGTTGACGCCATGCTTGGCCAGCGGCTCCAGCAAGCGATGCAGTGCGCCGGCATCATCGGTATCGGCGGTCGACAGCATAAGCGTGGTTTTGTCATCGCCACTGGCGGCAAACAGGTCCCGGCCGATGACCAGGAATCGTGTCGTGTTATCCGGCCGGTCTTCGATGTCAGCAACCATCTTGTCCAGCCGGTAGACCTCGGCCGCAGCATCACCGGCGATGGCCGCGGTGCCGGCTTCATCGCGCGCGCGCCGTGCGCCTTCGGCATTGCTGCTCACCTCGATCTGCTCGGCATCCGGCAGATACTCGCGCAACCAGGCGCGGCACTGGGCCAGAGACTGCGGATGCGCGCATACGCGCGTCACTTTGTCGAGGCTTTCGAGATTACCCAGGAGGTGCTGGCGTATGCGCAATTCCACCTCGCCGCAGATTTTCAGCGGCGAAGTCAGGAAATTGTCCAGCGTGTGACTCACGGATCCAGCGGTCGAATTCTCGATCGGCACGACGCCAAAGTCGGCAGCCCCCGATTCGACTTCGTGAAACACCTCATTGATGGTCGCCAGCGGCAGAGCCCGGACCGAATGTCCGAAATGCTTGTACACGGCCGACTGGCTGAAGGTGCCCTCAGGGCCAAGGTAGCCGATCTTGAGCGGTTCCTCCTGCGCCAGGCAGGCAGACATGATCTCGCGAAACAGCCGCGTGATTTCCTCACTGCTAAGCGGCCCGTCGTTGCGTTCGACCACGCTGCGCAATACCTGCGCTTCGCGTTCGGGTCGGTAGTAATCGATCGCGGTGCCATCACCCTTGGCGACGGCCACCTGCTGCGCCAGGCGCGCGCGGTCGCTGATCAGGACCTGGATCTGCTCATCAACAGCGTCGATCTGCTCGCGCAGCCGATTCAGATCCGGAATATCCGCTTTGTCCTTGCCCCCGTTCATCGCCTCATCTACCGGTCGAATCAGCCCTCGGCGGGTGGCCCCAGGTCGCGTACACGCAGCACGCCCTTTATTGATCGCAGGGCATCCAGCGTTTCTTCAGGCACCGCGCCATCCAGATCCACAATGGTATACGCGAGATCGCCGCGTGACTTGTTGAGCAGGTCGGCAATATTCAGGCCGGCATCTGCCAGGCAGGTCGAGACCTGGCCGACCATATTCGGCACGTTGGCATTGGCGATGGTAATGCGGTGCGCATCCATGCGCGGCATGTCAGCCTCCGGCAGGTTGACCGAGTGCTTGATTACGCCATTCTCGAGGTAGTTGCGCAGGTTGTCCGCCACCATCACCGCGCAGTTGTCCTCGGCTTCGCCGGTCGAAGCACCAAGATGGGGCAACGCAATCGCTTTTTCGTGGTCGATCGTGGCCCGCGATGGAAAATCCGTCACATAGCTCCCCAGCTTGCCGCTGTCCAGTGCAGCCAGCGCCGCCTCTTCGTCGACGATGCCGCCACGCGAGAAATTCAGCAATACGCTGCCGTCGGGCATCAGACCGAGTCGTTCGGCGTTGACCAGGCCGCGCGTCGCGTCGACCAGCGGCACGTGAACCGTCAGCATGTCGACCCGGCCCATCAGGTCATCGAGGCTGCGTGCCTGCTCGACGCCGGACGATAGCTCCCAGGCCCGCTCCACGGTGATCTGCGGATCGAAACCGATCACGCGCATGCCCATCGACAGCGCGGTGTTGGCCACCTGCACGCCAATGGCGCCCAGTCCGATCACGCCCAGCGTACGGCTGGGCAGTTCGTAGCCGACGAACTGCTTCTTGCCGGCCTCAACCGCCTTGTTCAGTTCGGCGCCTTCGAGCTCCAGCCCGCGCACATACGCCCAGGCCGGACAAAGATTGCGCGCGGCCAGCAGCATGCCGCCGATCACCAGTTCCTTCACGGCATTGGCGTTCGCGCCGGGAGCATTTAACACGGGTATCCCGCGCTTGCCGAGTTCCTCCACCGGGATGTTGTTGACGCCGGCGCCGGCGCGGGCGACGACCTCGACCGTATCCGGTATGTCCATGTCGTGCATTTTGAACGACCGCAACATGATGCCGTGCGGGTGGCCGATCTCGGAAGCAACTTCGTAGCGTTCACGCGGCAGGCGGCGCAGGCCGGTAACCGAAATGTTGTTAAGTGTGAGAATCCTGTACATCAATCCTGTCCTGTATCTGGCATCCGCGCTAGGCGTTGCGCTGCTCGAATTCGGCCATGAACGCAATCAGCGCGTCTACCGCGGCCTCGGGCACGGCATTGTAGATGCTCGCACGCATACCGCCGACTGAACGGTGGCCCTTCAGATTAGTCAGCCCGGCATCCGCGGACTGGGCGAGAAAGTCCGCATCCAGCTCCGGATTGGCGAGCGTGAACGGGATATTCATCCACGAGCGGTACGCCGGCGCGACAGGGTTGGCGTAGAAATCCGAGCCATCGATCGCCGCGTAGAGCTTGTCCGCCTTGCGCTGATTCACCGCGCCGATGCCGGACAGACCGCCGTTGCGCTTCAGCCAGGCGAACACCAGGCCCGCTGCATACCAGGCAAAGGTCGGCGGCGTGTTGAGCATGGAACCCGCATCCGCATGTGACTTGTAACGCATGATATTGGGCACGTCGTCGCCGACCCGTTCAAGCAGGTCCCGGCGGATGATCATGATCGCAATACCGGCCGGGCCAATGTTCTTCTGCGCGCCCGCGTAGATCACCCCGAAGCGGCTGACGTCGATCGGCCGGGACAGGATGGTCGACGACATGTCGGCCACCATCGGCACGTCACCGACATCCGGCGGCGTGTGGAACTCGAGACCGCCGATGGTTTCGTTCGGGCAATAGTGGAAGTACGCCGCATCGTCGCTGAGCTGCCAGCTCGACCGGTCCGGCACGTCGGTGTACTTGCTGTCCGCACCGTCCGCGACGATGTTCGCGTTGCGCAGGATGGCGGCTTCCTTCGCGGCCTTCTTCAACCAGGAGCCGGTGATCAGGTAATCCACCGTCTGTCCGGCTGCCGACAGATTCAGCGGCAGCTGCGCAAACTGCAGGGTCGCGCCGCCCTGCAGGAACAGCACCGCGTAGTCGTCCGGAATCGCCAGCAACTCGCGCAGGTCGGCCTCGGCCTGCTCGGCCACGCCGATGAAAGCCTTGCTGCGATGGGACAGCTCCATCACCGACATGCCGTTGCCCTGCCAGTCAGGCAGGTCGGCTTTGATCTGTTCGAGCACCTCCAGCGGCAGGGCCGCCGGGCCTGCGCTGAAATTGAAAACGCGCGTCATGGTGTTATCGCCTCTGGAGCCGCTGCCGGCCCGATTCTTGTTTCGCTGGTCGGCCGACAGATCGGCCAGTTACTCGCCCTGTTCGTCCTCGCCAAGCGAGATGATCCGGTCCAGACCGACAAGACGGTCGCCTTCGTCGAGTCTGATCAGTCGCACGCCCTGTGTATTGCGCCCCTGGACTGAAATCTCGGCCACCGGGGTGCGCACCAGTGTGCCGTTGCTGCTGATCAACATCACTTCGTCCTCATCGCCCACCTGGATGGCGCCGACCATGGATCCGTTCCGCTCGGTGGTCTGAATCGCGATGACGCCCTGGCCACCACGGCCATGTACCGGGAAATCGGCCACCGGTGTGCGCTTGCCGAAGCCGTTCTCGGTAGCGGTCAGGATCTCGCCATCGCGGGCGATCTCCAGCGAGATCACCGCCTGGTCGTCGCTGAGGCGGATGCCGCGCACGCCCGCCGCCGTGCGGCCCATTGGACGCACGGCCGACTCGTGGAAACGAACTGACTTGCCTGAGCTGGCAAACAGCATGATGTCGTCGTCGCCGGTGGTCATCTTCACGTCGACCAGCCGGTCGTCGTCGCGCAGCTCGACCGCGCGGATGCCGCTGGTCCGCGGCCGCGAGAACGCCTGCAGGCTGGTCTTTTTCACCGTGCCCTGGCTGGTCGCCATAAATACGAAGTGCTCGGCCTCGAAGTCCCGCACCGGCAGCACCGCGTTGACGCGCTCGTCTGTCTCCAGCGGCAACAGGTTGACCATCGGCCGGCCACGCGCATTACGGCTGGCCTGCGGCACCTGGTAGACCTTAAGCCAGTAGACCTTGCCGACGCTGGTAAAGCACAGCAGCGTATCGTGGCTATTGGCCACGAACAGCTTGTCGATGAAATCCTCGCCCTTGACGCGCGCCGCGGCCCGGCCGCGCCCGCCACGGCGCTGCACCTGGTAGTCGTCCAGGCTCTGCGACTTCGCGTAGCCGCCGTGGGACAGCGTGACCACACGTTCTTCCTCGGGGATAAGATCCTCGATCGTCAGCGTGTCGTGGCTCTCCAGAATCTCGGTCCGGCGCTCGTCGGCATAGCGCTCGCGGATGTCGGCAAGCTCTTCCTTGATCACGGCAACCAGTCGATCCGGATTTTCCAAGATTTCATTTAAATCCTGAATTTTGTCAAGTATCTCTTTGTATTCATTTATTATTTTGTCTTGCTCAAGCCCGGTCAGGCGCTGCAGCTGCAGGTCCAGGATCGCCTTGGCCTGAGCGGGCGAGAGCCGGTAGCCGTCATCCCCCGCGCCGTAGTCCCCGTCTAGATCTTCCGGCTGCGTGTCCAGCGCCCCGGAACGGGCCAGCATGTCGGTCACGGCGCCGGGCGCCCAGACCTCGGTCAGCAGGCCTTCGCGCGCATCGGCCGGCGATTTCGAGGCCTTGATTAACGCGATCACCGGGTCGATGTTGGCCAGCGCCACCGCGAGGCCCTCGAGAATGTGAGCCCGCTCACGCGCCTTGCGCAGTTCGTAAATCGTGCGCCGGGTGACAACCTCGCGACGGTGGCGGAGAAACGCCTCCAGCACCTCTTTGAGATTCAGCAGCCGCGGCTGGTTGTCCCGCAACGCGACCATGTTGATGCCGAACACGCTTTCCAGCGGCGTCTGCTTGTAGAGGTTGTTCAGCACCACGTCGCTGAGCTCGCCCCGGCGCAGCTCGATGACGATACGCATGCCATCCTTGTCGGACTCGTCGCGCAGCTCGGAGATGCCTTCCAGGCGTTTCTCGCGGACCAGTTCCGCAATTTTCTCAATGAGCCGGGCCTTGTTGACCTGGTACGGGATTTCGGTGACCACGATCGCTTCGCGGCCGCGGCTGTCGATTTCCTCGATATGCGTGCGGCCGCGCATGTAGATACGACCGCGACCCGTGACATAGGCTGAGTAAATTCCCTGCGCACCATTGATCATGCCGCCGGTCGGCAAATCCGGTCCGGGCAGGTGCCGCATCAGGTCGGCGATGCCGATGTTCGGGTTTTCGATCAGCGCCAGGGTCGCGTCGACGACCTCGCCGAGGTTATGCGGCGGGATATTGGTGGCCATGCCCACGGCAATGCCGGCCGAGCCATTGACCAGCAGGTTCGGCACACGCGTCGGCAAGACCGACGGCTCGTGCTCCGAACCGTCGTAATTCGGCGTGAAATCGACCGTTTCCTTGTCGATGTCCGCGAGCAGCTCGGCCGCAATGCGCGCCATGCGGACTTCGGTGTAGCGCATCGCGGCGGGTGCGTCGCCATCGACCGAGCCGAAGTTGCCCTGACCGTCGACCAGCAGGTAGCGCATCGAGAACGGCTGGGCCATGCGTACGATCGTGTCGTACACCGCTGTGTCGCCATGCGGATGGTACTTACCGATCACGTCACCGACTACGCGGGCCGACTTTTTGTAGGCCTTGTTGTAGTCATTGCCCAGCTCGCGCATCGCGAACAGCACCCGCCGATGCACGGGCTTCAGCCCGTCGCGCACATCCGGCAGCGCACGCCCGACAATTACGCTCATAGCGTAGTCGAGGTAGCTCTGACGCATCTCGTCTTCGAGATTGACAGGCAATACTTCCTGCGCCACTTCGTTCATCGGTGGATCTGTATCTTGGGGTATGGAATGTAACGAAGAGCTGCGTCGACAAACGCCGGACGCAGCCCGATTCTGTGTTGTTCCGGGGTCTTGTTACACCGCCGTCGCGTAAACCGAAATTCTAGCATAGGCAAGCAGTTGGCCCTAGCCTCAGAGGCCATCAAATGCCCCGAATCGCGCTTTGCCTGCCCGCGGCGATCAGGCATTATCCGGCTGCTCTCGTCGAACTGTGCGCGCGCGAATGGATTCCCCCGAATTGCTGATCACCGCCCGGTGGATCGTCCCCGTCGAGCCGGCCGGACAGGTGCTGGATCAGCATGCATTACTGATTCGCGAAGGCCGGATTGCCGACCTGCTGCCGGTGGCCGAGGCCGCTGACCGCTATCCCGGCACCCGGCGCCTCGATCGGCCATCGCACCTGCTGGTGCCCGGCCTGGTCAACGCACATGTGCATATGCCGATGACCCTGTTCCGCGGGCTGGCCGACGACCTGCCCCTGCAGACCTGGCTCGAGGAACACATCTGGCCGGCCGAGCAGCGCTGGGTCGGCGCGGAGTTCGTGCGCGACGGCTCCGAACTCGCCGCACTCGAGATGATCCGCGGCGGTACGACGTGCTGCCAGGAAATGTACTTTTTTCCGGACGTGGCAGCCGAAGCCGCGCTGGTGCACGGCCTGCGCGTGATGGTCGGCATGATCGTCATCGAGCAGGCCACTCCCTGGGCCAGCACGGTCGAGGAATACTTTGAAAAAGGACTGGCGGTTCATGATCGCTTCAAGGGCAACGAGCTCATCCGCACCAGTTTCGCGCCGCACGCGCCCTACACCGTAGGCGACGAGGCCCTGGCTCGGGTGCGGCTGCTGGCCGACGAGCTGGAGTGCCCGGTCCACATGCACGTGCACGAGACGGCCTTTGAAGTGGCGTCAGCGGTCGAAACCGGCGGCGAGCGGCCGCTTGCGCGGCTCGATCGGCTTGGCCTGGTCAGCCCGCTGCTGGCCGCCGTACACATGACCCAGCTCGACGACAACGAAATACGGCGCGTAGCCGATGCGGGCGCTTCCGTGGTTCATTGCCCGGAGTCCAATCTCAAGCTCGCCAGTGGCTTTTGTCCGGTAGCACGGCTGCAGGAAGCCGGCATCAACGTCGCGCTGGGCACCGATGGCGCCAGCAGCAACAACGACCTGGACATGTTCAGTGAAATGCGCAGCGCGGCCCTGCTCGGCAAAGCCGTAGCCGGCGATGCCGCCGCGGTCAGCGCCGAAACGGCCCTGTCGATGGCGACCCTCAACGGCGCGAGAGCAATCGGAATGGGCGACGAAATTGGCAGCCTCGAAGTCGGAAAACGCGCGGACCTGCTATGCATCGATCTGGATCACCCCGCTACCCAGCCGGTGCATCACCCGATTTCACAACTGGTCTACGCCGCGTCGCGCGAACAGGTGAGCGACGTGTGGATAGGTGGCGAACACTTGCTTAACGAGGGCGAGTTCACCCGCGCCCGAGCGGCCGACGTCACCGAGCGCGCGCGGGGCTGGCAACGACGACTGGAGGCGCACACGTGACCGCGGAGTTCCAACAAAACGTCGACCCGGACGAGCTGGCCAAGTTCGACGCGCTCGCCAGCCGCTGGTGGGACCCGCAGGGTGAATTCCGGGCTTTGCACGACATGAACCCGCTGCGGGTCGGTTACATCGACGAGCGGGCAACGCTGGCCGGCAAGCGTTGCCTCGATGTAGGTTGCGGCGGTGGCCTGCTGAGTGAAGCCCTGGCCCGGCACGCCGACACCGTACTGGGCATCGATCTGGCGACAGCCCCGCTGGAAGTGGCCCGGCTGCACGCGGCCGGAGAAGGGCTGGACAACCTGGAGTATCGGCAGGTCGCGGCCGCCGAGCTGGCCGCTGAAATGCCCGGGCACTTCGACATCGTCACCTGCCTGGAGGTTCTCGAGCATGTGCCGGACCCGGCCGCACTGGTGGCCAGCCTGGCGAGCCTCGTGCGCCCCGGCGGACACGTTCTGCTGTCGACCCTGAACCGGACGCCGAAGTCCTTCGCGATGGCCATAGTCGGCGCCGAATATCTGCTTGGACTACTGCCACGCGGTACGCATGAATACCAGCGCTTTATCCGGCCCGCGGAACTCGCCGCCTTTGCGCGCGCGGCCGGACTGGAACTTGGAGACCTGCGCGGCATCGAGATGACGCCGGGCGGCAAATTCCGGCTCTGCGACAGAATCGACGTCAATTATCTCGCGCATTTCCGTCGGCCCGCGGGCGCATAGCGTGAGCAGATCCAACAGGGACACTGCGGCGGTTTTCTTCGACCTGGACGGAACGCTGCTGGACACCGCGCCGGATATGGTCGCGGCCCTGGACCGGCTGCGCGCGGAACTGGAACTCGAGCCGGTCGACTTCGCCCATGCTCGCCGCTACGTGAGCCGCGGCGCGCTCGGCATGCTACAGGTCGGTTTCTCGCACCTCGAGGACGCTGAGCGGGAAGCGATGCGAGAGCGCTACCTGGCGCACTATGAACGCTGCCTGACCGACAACACGGCACCGTTCGCCGGCATGGCCGAATTGCTCGAAGCACTGGACGACGCAGGCACGCGCTGGGGCGTGGTCACCAACAAGCCCGGCTACCTGGCAGAGCCGCTGCTGGCAGCGCTGGATCTCGCCAGGCGCTGCGCGAGTATCGTCAGCGGCGACACCCTGCCCCAGCGCAAGCCTCACCCCGCACCGCTGCTGCACGCGGCGCGGGAAGCCGGCGTACCGGCAACCGGATCGGTCTATGTCGGTGACGACCGCCGCGACATCGTGGCCGGTCGCGCGGCCGGCATGACCACGATCGCAGCGGGCTACGGTTACATCACGCCGGACGAAGACCCGGCCGACTGGGGCGCCGACCACCTGGTTGCCGAGATCACTGAACTGACCGAGTTGCTGCGACGCCAGGGCTGGCTGGGAGTAAGCTGACGCGATGGACCTGGATTTGCTCTACGAGCAATTGATGGCCGTCGACCCGCTGTGGCTGATGGGCGCCGCAGCTGCGCTCGGCCTGTTCCTTGGTCTTGTACTGACCCTGCTCGTAACCCGGCCCGGTCGCCTGCGCCGCGAACAGGAACTGCAGACGCTGCGCACCGAAGTAAAAACCGAAACCGCGCTGGCAGAGGAACGTGCGCAGGCACTGGAACAGGCCGAGCATCGGCTGGCGGCCACCTTCGGCAAGCTGGCCAACGAGTCGCTGGCCCAGCAGAGTGAGAGCATGCTGCGGCTGGCGCGTGAGAGCCTCGGCCGCCAGCAGGATCGTGCGCGTGCCGAGCTGGGCGAGCGCGAACAGGCGATCGAGCAGATGGTCCGGCCCATTCGCGAAGCCCTGGACAAGACCCACGAACAGATTCGCAGCATAGAGAAAGCGCGGCACGAGTCTTTCGGCAGCATCCGCACGCAGCTCGAGGGAATGAGCAGCGCCCAGGACAAGCTGCGCGACGAGACGCACAAGCTGGTCAAGGCGCTGCGCCGGCCCGAAGTACGTGGTCAGTGGGGTGAGCTGACTCTGCGCCGACTGGTCGAGCTGGCCGGTATGGTCGAACACTGCGACTTCAACGAGCAGGCGCAGGTAAGCGGACCCGACGGCAATCTGCGGCCGGACCTGGTCGTCCATCTGCCCGAGCGCGGCACGCTGGTCGTGGACGTAAAGACACCGCTGGACGCCTACCTGGAAGCGGTCGAGGCAGAAGACGACGCTGCACGCCAGGCGGCCCTGCTGCGCCACGCACGCAACGTGGCCGAACGCGTGCGGGAACTGTCCGGCAAAGCGTACTGGGCGCAGTTTGAGCGCAGCCCGGAATTTGTGATCCTGTTCATCCCGGGAGATCAGTTCCTGACCGCGGCGCTGAACGAAGCGCCGAACCTGCTGGAAGATGCGATGCGCCAGCGCGTAATCCTGGCCACACCGAGCAGCCTGGTTGCGCTGTTGAAAGCGGTCGCCTTCGGCTGGCGCCAGCTCACCCTGGCTGACAACGCCGAGGTAATCCGTCGGCTGGCCGAAGATTTGTATGGGCGGCTGGCCACCTTTACCAGCCATATGGTGCGTGTGGGTAAACAGTTGGAAGGCGGCGTAAATGCCTATAACCAGGCCGTCGGCTCGCTCGAGCGCATGGTGCTGCCCGGGGTACGCAAATTCACCGAGCTGGGTGTGCAGGCCAAGACCGAGATACCCGCCGCGCCGGGGCTGGAAGCGACACCGCGAAAAGCCGAAGACCTAAGCGCCGAGGATACCGGCAGTACCGGCGAACTGGCTGCCAGGGAAGATGAGCAGAACGAGCCGAGCGACCCGGCCAAGCCGCACTGAGACCCGTCATCCATGGACTCGCGAGAACCCGATCCCGGTTACCAGAAGTACACGGCCCCGACCGACCTGCTGAACGGTCGGAACGAGACAGCCCTGTGGAACACGAAGACCTCGGTGCGGATGTGTGAGCTCTTCGGCGAGATCACGGGGATGACGCCCGAGGAGATGATTCAGACCCTTCTGGACGAAATGGTGAGGAAGCTTG
>CBFCXA010000054.1:0-10798 GCA_965601985.1 uncultured Chromatiales bacterium
AGCTTGGTGGTGTCTGTGGCCATAATACGGTCCGTTGGTGCGCCGGGCCCGGCAGGATGCGGCGCGCAGTATAGGCCAGGTTCCCCGGGCCGATAACCGACCGCGTTCGCAAAATGATCGACTTATCGGAAATCGACACGCTGCTGCTCGACATGGACGGGACCATCCTGGACCTGGCCTTCGACAACTATTTCTGGCGCGAACTGGTGCCCCGGTGCATGGCCCGCGCAAGCGCCGTCGACTTCGACAGCGCGCGCCGCGAACTTACCGAACTGTACGCCGAGCGCGAGGGCAGCCTCGACTGGTATTGCCTGGACTACTGGTCCGATGCCCTGGCTCTGGATCTGCGTGCGCTGAAGACTGCGAGCAGCCACCGGATTCGCTTCCTGCCCGGCGCCCGCGATTGCCTCGAGCGCCTTGCGGGCAACGGGATCCGCCTGGTGCTGGTGACCAACGCCCACGGCACGACGCTGGAAATCAAGCGCGGCGTGGCCGGGCTCGATCGTTACTTCGATGCCTTCGTGACATCGCACGATTTCGGTCGCGCCAAGGAAGACCCCGGCTTTTGGCCCGCGCTGCGCGAAAGGCTCGACTTTGATCCGCGGCGCACGGCCTTCGTCGACGATAGTCCTGCGGTGCTCGACACCGCGCGTCAGCAGGGTCTGGCCGACGTGATTGCGGTACGGCTGCCGGATAGTTCGGCGCCGGAGCGGGACGCGGTCGGCGAGCGCAGCGTCGCCTCCCTGGGAGAACTCGATCCGGCCCCTGCGGTCGCGTAACTGGCAGCTAATCCGCCGGCTTGGGTTTCGGCTTGCGGCGACGCCGTCGTCGCTTCTTCTTGTCGCCGGACGGTGGCGTAGACCCGTCGCCGCTGCGCGGACGCGACGACTTGCCGCGCGGGCCACCACCAGGCCCGGCGCGCCGGCGCGCCGGCGCGGCCCGCTCGAGGGCCGGCAGTTCCGCCGGATCGTAGCTGCCGGTCGGGATGCGATGGCCGATGTAGTCTTCGATCTCCGGCAGGGTGAAGGCGTAGGTCTCGCAGGCGAAACTCACCGAGTCGCCGGTCGCGCCGGCCCGCGCAGTGCGGCCGATCCGGTGCACATAGTCCTCGACGTCCTGCGGCAGGTCGTAGTTGATCACATGGCTGACGCCGGGCACGTGCAGTCCTCTCGACGCCACATCGGTGGCGACCAGCACCGGCAGGTCGCCGGACTGGAAATCGCGCAGCATGCGCAGTCGCTTGCGCTGCGGTACGTCCCCTGAAATCGCCTCTGCGGCGACCTGGTTGGCCTGCAGCAGGCGCGCGAGGTAATCGGCCTCGCGCTTGGTGTTCACGAAGATCATCGTGCGGGTCGCGTCCATGCTCTGCAGCAGGTGCACCAGCAGGCCCGGTTTGTCCGGGTTGGCCGGGAAATACACTTTCTGCGTCACCCGGTCGACGGTCATCTTGTCCGGCTCGATCTGCACCAGTTCCGGATCGTTCATGTGCTCGTAGGCCAGTTCCAGGACTCTCTGGCTCAAGGTCGCGGAGAACAACAGGTTGAGCCGATGATCCGGCGGCGGCAGCCGCCGCATCACGTAGCGGATGTCCTTGATGAAGCCGAGGTCGAACATGCGATCCGCCTCGTCGAGCACCACGACCTGGATATGGTTCAGTGTGTAGACGCGCTGCTTGAAATAATCGATCAGCCGGCCGGGCGTTCCGATCAGCAGATCGATGCCGCTGCCCAGGATGTCGCGCTGTTTTTCGTAGTCCGCGCCGCCGAAGACCACGCACATGCGCAGTTGTGTGCCACTGCCGAGTAGCTTGGCGTCTTCGTGGATCTGTACCGCCAGTTCACGCGTCGGCGCGATGATGATTGCGCGGGGGCTGCTGACGCCCTCGGTCTCGGTGGCCGGCCCGGTCAGCAGGCGATTGAAAGTGGCGAGCAGGAAGGCCGCGGTCTTGCCGGTGCCGGTCTGCGCCTGTCCGGCCACGTCCTTGCCGGCCAGCGCGCGCGGCAGTGTGCCGGCCTGGATCGGTGTGCAGCTTGTGAATCCTGCGGCGCGGACACCGTCCATCAACTCGGTCGGTAGATCCAGCGATTCGAACAGGACTTCGGGTTCTTCGGCCATGCCAGGCGGGGTCCTTGCGGGGTCCTTAATGAGTGCGCGGGCTCGAGATCTGCCCGCCGTCGCGCGCAGATTGTATGTCAATCAGGTTGCAGTGGCCCGGTATGTTCTGCGGTCGCGCCCGGGCCGGGTCGATCAGGCGTGAAACGGGTCCCGTTTCAAGGCTTGCAAAATGCCGGCCGACAGGTTCAAATTAGCCCCAGTTCGCCGTGGGCATGACCTGCCCCGCCATAAGATACCCGCTCGCTGACAGCAGTTCATCGAAGAAATCTTCGAGCCGGCTCTTAGCCTGTCCCATCCGATCGCCGCAGTCTGGGGAGACGTGGCTATCGCGATTCATCCGGTTTGATTTCCGGACAGCCTGTCCGCGCCGCGACCCGACTTATTTCCAGTTCGTAACCCGTTACGAGTAGAGCCATGAGCATAGTTCACGTAAACAACGACAATTTTGAAAGCGATGTCCTGAAGTCCGGCAAGCCTGTGCTGGTCGATGTCTGGGCGGAATGGTGCGGCCCCTGCAAGATGATCGCGCCAATCCTAGAGGAGATTTCCACCGAGTACGACGAGCGGCTGCAGATTGCCAAAGTCGACGTCGAGGAAAACCAGGCCATTGCCATGCAATACGGAATCCGCAGTATCCCGACCCTGATGATCTTCAAAGATGGCGTGGTCCAGGCGCAGCATGTCGGCATGCTGTCCAAAGACCAGCTCAGCCAGTTGCTGGAAGCGCAGCTGTGAGAGGTTATCTGGGCAACTCGGCGCGAGGCCGGTCGAACAAATCCGGCGGTCCGCGCGGCAAGGGCGAACAGGGCGGCAACAAGAAGAAGTCGCGGCGGCGGCGTCACGATCGCGAGGAGAACGTGACTTTCAGCGAGGACGAGGTCATTCGCCGTGCCGAACTCGACTCTGCAGAGAACCTGCTCAACCTGACCGAGATCAAGAATCAACCGGCTTCGGAAATCGTGGAGCTGGCGCAGTCGTTGGGCCTGGAGAACATGGCCCGGTCGCGCAAGCAGGACATCATCTTCGAAGTTTTGAAAGCGCATGCGGCCAACGGCCACGACATCTACGGCGACGGCGTGCTGGAAATCCTGCAGGATGGTTTCGGCTTTCTGCGCTCGGCCGACGGTTCCTACCTGGCCGGACCCGATGATATTTACGTATCGCCCAGCCAGATCCGGCGTTTCAATCTGCGCACCGGCGACACGGTGTCAGGGCTGATTCGACCGCCGAAGGACGGCGAGCGCTACTTCGCCCTGCTGAAGGTATCCGAGATCAATCTCGATGCGCCGGAAAACGCGCGCAACAAGGTGCTGTTCGAGAACCTGACGCCACTGTTCCCGAAAGAGCGGCTGAAGCTCGAGCAGGGCAATGGCAGCACCGAAGACCTGACTGCGCGGATCATCGATCTGTGTGCGCCGATCGGCAAGGGCCAGCGTGGCCTGATCGTTTCGCCGCCGAAGGCCGGTAAGACGATGCTGCTGCAGAATATCGCGCTGTCGATTACTGCCAACCATCCGGAGACCTTCCTGATCGTGCTGCTCATCGACGAGCGGCCGGAGGAAGTTACCGAAATGGCGCGCACCGTCCGCGGCGAAGTCGTGTCGAGCACATTCGATGAACCGGCGAGCCGCCACGTGCAGGTCGCCGAGATGGTGATCGAGAAGGCCAAGCGCCTGGCCGAGCACAAGCGCGACGTGGTGATCCTGCTCGATTCCATCACCCGCCTTGCGCGCGCTTACAATACCGTCGTGCCGTCGTCCGGCAAGGTGCTGACCGGCGGTGTCGACGCCAATGCTCTGCATCGGCCGAAACGCTTCTTCGGCGCCGCGCGCAATATCGAAGAGGGTGGCAGCCTGACAATTCTGGCGACCGCGCTGATCGATACCGGCTCGAAGATGGACGAAGTCATCTACGAGGAGTTCAAGGGTACCGGTAACATGGAGATCCATCTGGATCGCCGCATCGCCGAGAAGCGTGTCTATCCGGCCATCAACATCAATCGGTCGGGCACGCGCCGTGAAGACCTGCTGACCAAGGAAGACGAGCTGCAGAAGATGTGGGTCCTGCGCAAGGTGCTGCACCCGATGGACGAGCTGGCCGCAGTCGAGTTCCTGCTCGGCAAGATGCAGGACACCAAGACCAATTCGCAGTTCTTCGAATCGATGAAGCGCTGATTCGCCGCCGGGCGGGCGTTTTCAGCCGGCTCCCGTTGCGGGCGGATGTGACCAGGTCAGACGAGGCTCAGGCGGACAGTCGTTCGCGCTCGACGGCACGGTAACCTATATCCGTGCGGTAGTACGCACCGGGCCAGTGAATCTGGCCGACCAGCCCGTAGGCTTCCGCCTGCGCTGCCTTGACCGACTCGGCCAGTGCGCAGGCGCACAATACCCGACCGCCGCTGGTGAGAACCTGCTCACCATCCAGCTGTGTGCCGGCGTGAAATACCTTCAGGTGCTCCGGTGGCGCTGTCGGCAGCCCGTCGATCACATCACCCTTGCGATAACTTTCCGGATAGCCGCCGGCCGCCATGACCACGCCCAGTGCAACCCGTGGGTCCCAGTCGGCGCTGATCGAATCCAGCCGTCCGTCCAGCGCGGCCTCGGTCAGTTCGACCAGGTCAGAACGCAGGCGGAACAGTATCGGCTGGGTCTCCGGGTCGCCAAAGCGGCAGTTGAACTCGAGGACCCGCGGCTGGCCGTCTTCGCCGATCATCAGGCCGGCATACAGGAACCCGGTGTACGGCGCGCCATCGCTGGCCATGCCGGCGACCGCCGGCTGCATCACTTCGCGCATGATGCGCGCCTGCATTGCGGCGTCGACTACCGGCGCGGGCGAGTATGCGCCCATGCCGCCGGTATTCGGACCGCGATCGCCGTTGTCCCGGGCCTTGTGATCCTGGCTGGTTGCCAGCGGCAGGATATGCTCGCCGTCGACCATCGCGATAAAGCTCGCTTCTTCACCCGGCAGAAATTCCTCGATCACGATGCGACCGCCGGCGTCACCGAAAGCCTGTTCGTCGAGCATGCTGCGTACCGCTTGCTCGGCCTGGTCGAGCGTCTGCGCGACGATCACGCCCTTGCCGGCAGCCAGCCCGTCCGCCTTGATCACGATCGGCGCGCCCTGGCGGTGCAGGTAGGTCAGCGCCGCGGGCGTCTCGCTGAAGGTTGCCGACGCCGCGGTCGGAATGCCGTGTCGCTCGAGGAAGTCCTTGGTGAATGCCTTCGAGCCTTCCAGCTGCGCGGCCGCGGCCGTCGGGCCGAAGCAACGCAGGCCGGCGGCGCTGAAACGGTCGACCACGCCGGCAACCAGCGGCGCCTCGGGGCCGACCACGGTAAGTTCAATCCGTTCCTCGCGCGCAAGTGCCAGCAGCGCATCGATATTCTCGGCAGACACCGCCACATTGCGCAGTTTCGGTTCCAGCGCGGTGCCGGCATTGCCAGGGGCGACCAGTACCTCTTCGACACGCGGTGACTGGGCCAGCTTCCAGGCCAGCGCGTGTTCGCGCCCGCCGCCGCCGATGACGAGTACTTTCATCGCTCGCTCCTCAATGACGGAAATGCCGCATGCCGGTAAACAGCATGGCCATGCCGTGTTCGTTGGCCGCGTCGATGACTTCCTGGTCGCGCATCGAGCCGCCCGGCTGGATGACCACGGAAATACCTTTTTCGGCCGCGGTGTCGATGCCGTCCCGGAACGGGAAGAAGGCATCGGAGGCCATCGCGCTGCCTGCCAGGTCGAGTTCAGCCTCGGCGGCCTTCATCGCGGCGATCTGCGCACTGACCACGCGGCTCATCTGCCCGGCTCCAATACCGAGCGTCATCCGGTCGCGGCAGTACACGATAGCGTTCGACTTTACAAAGCGTGCGACGCGCCAGGCGAGCAGGGCGTCGGCCAGTTCGCGCTCGTCGGGTTGCCGATCGGTTACAACTTTCAGGGCCTCCGGGTCCAGTCTCGCCACGTCCTTGTCCTGGACCAGCATTGCGCCCTCGATGGCCTGCAGGCGCAGGCCTGGCGCGGTCGGCGACAGCGGGCCGGTCTCCAGCACCCGGATATTCGGTTTTGCGGCGAAGGCCTGCAGCGCGTCCCGAGTGTAAGCCGGTGCGACCATGACCTCGAGGAACTGGCGCGCGACGATTTCTTTGGCCAGCGCCGCATCGACCTCACGGTTGCAGGCGATGATTCCGCCGAACGCCGAGGTCGGGTCGGTGCGGTAGGCGCGATCGTAGGCCTCGAGCAGCCTGTCACCCAGGCCGACGCCGCAGGGGTTGGCGTGTTTGACGATCACGCAGGCCAGCTCGTCGAAGCGCTTGACGCATTCGAGCGCCGCATCGGCGTCGGCCAGGTTGTTGTAGGACAGAGGCTTGCCCTGGTGCTGCTGCGCGTCGATCAGGCTGCCCGCTGGCGCGTGGGTGGTACGGTACAGGCCGGCACGCTGGTGCGGGTTCTCCCCGTAGCGCAGCTTGCTTGCCAGGCGCAGGCCGACCGGCAACTGGCCGGGCAGCGCTTCGTCGGCTTCCTCACCGCGCAGGTACTCGCTGATCGCGGCGTCATAGCAGGCGGTATGCGAAAAAGCTTTCAGCGCCAGCCGGCGGCGGGTTGCTTCGCTGATTTTCCTGTCGTCGCGGATTTCGGCGAGCACCGTCGCATAGTCCTGCGGGTCGGTGACCACGGCGACCTGCGCGTGGTTTTTCGCCGCGGCCCGGAGCATCGCCGGTCCGCCGATGTCGATATTCTCTATCGCGTCCTCGCGGCTGCAGCCAGGCTTCGCGATGCTTGCCTCGAAGGGGTAGAGATTCACGACCAGCAGGTCGATGGGGCGGATGCCATGCTCGGCCATCACCGCAGCGTCCCGTTCGCCGCGGCCCAGCAGGCCGCCGTGGATACGCGGGTGCAGGGTCTTTACCCGCCCGTCCATGATCTCGGGATGCCCGGTAACTTCGCTGACGTCGGTGACGCTTAGGCCTGCGTCGCGCAGCGCGGCTGCGGTGCCGCCGGTCGACAACAGCGAAATGCCCAGCCCGGCCAGTTCCCGCGCAAACTCGACTATGCCGGCCTTGTCGCTGACGCTCAGCAAGGCTGTTGCGCAATTCTGCATGGCAATCGCTCCGGTCGCCGGCACCGCGAACCGATCGTTCAGTTGAGCAGCTTGTAGTGCTTGAGCTTCTTACGCAGGGTCGCGCGGTTAATGCCGAGAATTTCCGCGGCCTGGCTCTGATTGCCTTCGGTATGCTCGAGTACCGTGCGCAACAGCGGCAGTTCGACCTCGCTGAGCACCAGTCCGTACAGGTCACCGGCCTTGTGGCCGTTCAGGTTACGGAAATAGTGACTCAGGGCTTCTTCGGTGAAGTCCCGCAACGGTCGGTTTCTCAGGCTGGTAAGCGTGGCTTTGCTGTTGGTCTTTCTGGAAGCTGATTTGGTTCTGCTGGTCTTCGCCACGTTGCCGATACCGGGGGAGACTGGCCATGCGCATCCGTGTTCTCCCCTGCGACACGGCGCGTCAGAAACTCTTTGGTTATCTGCATCTGCGAGCGAGTGTCCTGCGCCTGCATGACACTTCTTCGGAACGCTGCCCCATCGACCATCGGTTCCGTAAACCACGCCAGATGCTTGCGTGCCACCCTTACACCCGTTTGTTCGCCGTAGAAGCGATACGTGTTTTCAAGATGGTCGATTATGGTAGCACGTTGTATACGCAGAGTCGGACCCGGGGTCAGAATTTTTCTTTCAAGGTAGTCGTGTATCTGTTGCAACATCCAGGGTCGACCGCGTGCACCGCGACCGATCATTACGCCGTCTGCGCGAGTCTCTTTCAGCACTTGTTCTGCCATCAGCGGGTTAAGCACATCTCCGTTAGCAAATACTGGGATATCGACTGCAAGTTTGATCTCGCGAATGGTTTCGTACTCGGCACTACCGCGGTAGTGGCACGCGCGTGTTCGCCCGTGCACCGCCAGTGCACTGATTCCGGATTGCTGGGCAATGCGCGCGATGCGCGGTCCGTTGCGGCGATCCGGGCTCCAGCCGGTGCGCATCTTCAGCGTGACCGGTACGTCGACGGCATTGACCACGGCGTCCAGAATTCGCTGCACGAGGCCTTCATCGCGCAACAGCGCTGAGCCGGCCAGGCGTCGACAGACCTTCTTTGCCGGGCAGCCCATGTTGATGTCGATGATTTCAGCGCCGCGGTCCACCGCGAGCTTTGCGGCCTGCGCCATTGCCTCGGGCTCGCTGCCGGCGATCTGTACCACGCGCGGCGACAGGTCATCGTCGATCGCGAGTCGGCGTACGCTCTTGGCCGAATGCCACAGGCTCACGTCCGCGGTGGTCATCTCACTGGTCGCCAGGCTGGCGCCCCACTGGCGACACAGGCGCCGGAACGGTGCGTCAGTAATACCCGCCATTGGCGCCAGCAGCACGCGTCCACGGAGCCGGTACGGTCCGATGCTCGGGGCCTGGCTCATGGTGCGAATGGATCCCGGTTCAGCTGGCAGTCCAGGCCACTGCGTCGGGGCAGGCACAGGTCGACCACGAAGCCGCGCGCCTCGCTGCCCGGGTCGACGACGGACAGGC
This sequence comes from uncultured Chromatiales bacterium, assembly GCA_965601985.1. Lineage (GTDB taxonomy): Bacteria > Pseudomonadota > Gammaproteobacteria > Steroidobacterales > J054. The sequence continues at coordinate 8,686 of CBFCXA010000054.1, forward strand.
GCACCGGGATGCGCGTGCCGGCCTGCACCACCTCGGGCAGTTGTTCCGGCAGGTACTGGTCCGGCCCGAATACCCGGCTGGCCAACACATTGGCCCACTGATCGCGCAGCGCGACGCGCACCAGTGGCAGCCCCAGCGTGCCGCGTCCCGTGGTTTCTACGGCCGCGGAAATGTCCAGCGAATCGGGCGCACTGCCCCCCGCCAGTGCTTCGGCGCGACGGACGCGGTAGGCCTCGAGCGGCCATTCCGGGTACAGCTCCAGGTCAAGACCCGCATAAAAATTGCGTAGCCGCGGTCCGAAGCGATCGTCTGCGGCGAGGCTGTCCCGGTTCAGATGAATCGCCTGGGCGAGCAACAGCGCGAGCATCGCGAGACTGGCGGCCAGCCAGAGCCCATGGCGAGCCGGGGGCGCGTCGGGTTCCTCGCGCCAGTCCAGCTCCGCCGAGTCCAGCGAGTCGCCGGCCAGCAGATCGCCACCGGGCGCCGCGTCCGCCAGCGCAGCCTCGCCCGATTCGTCGTGGCCTTCGATTACCTCGGCAGTGCTTGCGGCGGGCGCAGAGTTCCCGGAAATCGGAAAGTCGTCGGCCAGGTAGTCGTCGTCCTCCATGCCCCCGGACGTCTCGCCGGTGCTATCGATGCTCGATGCGGCGATCGGCGCTGCCGAGGGTGACTCTTCGGCAGCAGCAGTCTCCGCTGCAGATTGCGCCCTGTAGTCTCCAGTGCGTTCCTCGTCGACGACATAGACCTGCTGCTCGCGGCCGAGCGCATCGGGGGCCATGTCATCCTCGTCCCAGTCGCCAGCCGGTGACTCTTCCATTTCATCCAGGAACGCGCGCCACTCGTCAGGGTCTGCGGTAATGGTTTCGAGTTCGCCGTCCCGTGGCACATCGCCGCTGTCTTCGCTCGTCTGCGCTGGAGGCGCACCGGGCTTGCGGGCCGTATCGATGAAGTACTTCGACCAGGTTGGCTCGGGCGCGTTGAACTCGAGGTCGTTGTCGGCCCGAGCATCGTCCGGCTGCTCGAGGACTTGTTCGTCAGCGGCGTCGGTCTCGCCAGCGCCGACCGCTGTCACGAATTCGCCGTCCGGCAAGTCGTCGCTCAACAGGCCGAGCGCGTTGAAGACGTGCGCGCAGTTGCCGCAGCGGACGTCGCCGCCGGCCACGCGCAGCTGCGTGGCGGAGATGCGGAACACCGTGTTGCATTGCGGGCAGCGAGTAAACATGACTATTCCTGCGCGGTCGCAGTGCCGGACAACAGCACCCAGCCTTCACGCTCACGCACCAGCAGCTCTCCGAACCACGGCGCATAGGCCTCGCGTACCGACTCGACCTGCCCGGGCAGGATACCCGTGAGCGCGATCTGCGTCCCGGCCCGGCGGTAGCCGGTGAGCCGCGGTGCGAGATCGATGAGCGTGCCGCTGAGTATATTCGCCACGATAAAGCCAAACTGCTGGTCCGGATCGAGCTCCTCCGGCGCGGTCACCCGGGCGTCGGACTCGCGTCCGTTGTCCGCGAGGTTGGCGCGGCAGGCAGCCCTGGCCTGCGGGTCGTTGTCGACCGCGGCTACTCGCTCCGCGCCCAGCGCCAGCGCTGCAAGCGCCAGGATGCCCGATCCGCAGCCATAGTCGAGCAGGCTGCCGCCGTCAATGGTTTCTGCGAGCCATTCCAGGCAAAGCGCAGTGGTCGGGTGGCTGCCTGTGCCGAAAGCCAGTCCCGGGTCCAGCCAGACCGTGGCGGCATCATCCGGCGGCGGCGGGTGGTTGCGCGGACAGACCCAGAGTCGCCCGCCGAAACAACGCGGCTGAAGCGATTCGCGCCATTCCGCCAGCCAGTCGCGATCGTCGAGTCGGGCGGTTGCCAGCTCCGGCGCTTGCCCCGGCTGGGCCACGGCAGCGATGAGCATTCGCAGCGCATCGGCATCGGTGGCGTCCGGCAGCAGCGCGACCAGGCTGAGTTCCCGCCACAGCGGCGTCTGTCCGGGATCCGGTTCTAGGATTGGCTGATCCGCCGCGTCACGGTACTCGATGCTGATCGCCCCCAGCGCCAGCAGCGCGGCTTCATACGGGGCCGGATCGCGATCTGCCAGTTCGACGGTGACTTGCAGCCAGCTCACC
>CBFCXA010000055.1:0-10774 GCA_965601985.1 uncultured Chromatiales bacterium
GTCAGTCGCTCCGGATGATCGGCCTCGGCCCGTTCGCGGAAATCTTTGGGCAGATCGTCGATCGACGCGATCTTCGAACCGCCGGCATGCCAGATGGTATGCCCGGGACGATCGCCCATGTCCATCCATTTGAACCAGGGCTGAATTACCGTCGAGCTGAACAGCGTCGGCAGGTTGCGCACGCCGGCGTCGTTGAACTTGTCCAGCGGCACAAACATCGTCTGCCGCTGTTCACGCGGCGGCGGTGTACCCGGCGGATAAGCCGTGCGGTTATGCAGCCAGACCGTGTCGCGCGCGGCATGCCATTCGAGCAGCAGCGGCGCATCGGGAATGTCGTCCAGCCGCCAGCTCGCGCGCACGCCGTTCACCGAATAATTAAAGCCGCGTCCGCGGCCGCCGCCCTGCACTGCCGGTTCGACCTCATTGGTCTCGCCGGTGTATGGATTCCTGAATTCGCGCAGCATCTTGCCGGTCGCGAGGTCACGGAAGAACGACACGGTGCCGCCAGTCAATTCGAAAGTGCCGTCGTCCAGGTGCGACAACCAGTAGATCTCCAGCCCCTCGAAGTGAAACAGCGGCGTCGGCGCGCCCTCGCCGATCATGCCGTAGATCACGCCATTGAACCACCAGGGCACGTCCTCTTCGTCGAGGCTCGCAGTCACGCGCATCAGGTGCAGCAGGTTGTCTTCCGGTTTGGAGAAATCCGCATTCACGCGATCGGATGCCGGCCCGACCGCCGGCAGCGCCATCGCCTGTCCGCCTGCCATGCCCGCGAGTCCTGCCACTACGAATCCCCGACGCGACAGCCCGCCCGACGCGGACTCTTCGCTCACAGGCCGAGGGCTCCGGGGTTCATCAAACCCTGGGGATCGAGACTCTTCTTCAAATCGACGAGCACACGTCCGGCTTGTTCCTGGCGCCCGCGCATGTACGGATACCACTTGCCGATCTGCATGTGCGTGGCACCGACCGAGCAGAATACGTCCTGGATCGCGTGTTTCATCTCGTGCACCAGCGCCCGCCCCTCGGGGTTCGCCGGGTACTCCGGCAGCATGTCGAGGTATTCCTGGGGCAGGTAGCGCTTGTGATAGGGAGTGCGGTCGTCTTCCCAGTAAAACACCGGCTCGTACAGGAAGCCCGTCGTGCTGATAGTGGTGAACATCGCGGCCTTCTCGACCTTGTGTTCGCGCATCTTCTCCGCGTACTCGTCGTAGACCTTGTTGATGCGGGCGTGGAAGTCGCGCAGCTTCGACAACGGCAGAATGCCGTGCATCGGTACCCAGCGCTGGCCCTGCGGGCCGAGGATCGGGTACAGCGGAATGAACGGCATCGCGCGTAGCACGGTCGGAATAGTGTTGGCGATCTCGGTGCCGTGCTCGCCTACCGCGTTGCGCACCTGGGCGAGCTTGGCGTTGACCTCGGCGCGCGTGCTGCCTTCCACGGTGAAGTGCGCGGAATAGTCAAACCCGGTCAGAAAACGCTTGCCGGCCGCGGCCATCTTCATCACCCGGCTCAGCCCGTCGACCGGGTTGGTGGAACTCTTCAACACGGCCCAGACCGCCTGCATCGCGTCCTTGGTGCTGGTGCTGCCGAGTTGGCCCTGCTGCAGCTTCGGGTCCAGGCCGAAGTTGTCGGCGACCACCCCGGTACGCGCGGCCGCGGCCATGCCGCCCGACATGCCGTCGTATGTCTCGAAGCCAAAACTGGCGGCCGCGAAGTGGCTGGGCAGCGGAATCAGCCGCAGCGTAATGCGCGCCTTGATGCCCAGCGCGCCGGCGTCGCCGGTAAAAAGCCCAGTCAGGTCCGGGCCGTAGTAGCGGAAGAAGGGCGAGCCGTTCTCTATCGCGTTGGAACTGGTGCTGAGCAGCTCACCGCTGGCCAGCACCACGTCGAATGACAGGGCCGTCTCGGCCGAGCAGCCGTAATTGCCCGACCCCAGGCTGACCGCGTTCTGCGACATCGAGCCGCCGACCGTGGCCTTGAGACCGGAGAACGGACCCCAGAATGCGGTGCGCAGGTTCTTCTCGGCCAATGCCGCGGTCAGGTCAGCCCAGGTGACGCCCGGCTCGACCGTCACGTACATGTCCTGCTCGTTGATCTCGAGGACCCGGTTCATGCGGCCGGTGTCGATGATCAGCGATTCCGGCGTGCTCGGCAGGTAGGCATCGGTGTAGGAAGCCCCGCCGCCGCGCGCGACCATTGCGATGCCGGAGGCCGACGCGATTCTTGCGACCTGCTGCAGCTCTTCCACGCTGCCCGGCTGCACCACGGCGATCGGCATTTCGCGGAAGCTGTAGACGTCCATCGCGTAGAACTCGCGATCGGCATCGTCGGTGAGCACGTGGTCGGCGCCGAGAGACGCAACCAGCTCATCGACAATATTCTTTCTTTCCATCAGGTTAGCAGACATTTCTTAACCTCTTTCTCAGATAAAGCGCCCATCCCTGGCGCCCGCCGGCGACCCCCTCGCACCGTGTTTTATGCGGCCGGTAAGACAAGGCTATCAGCTAGTGCTGTATGGGTGGTAACACGGCGGCGATGATCGGGGCCGGCCGGCGCCAGTGATCAGCCGACGAGCTGCTTCGCACCCGGCATCGGCCAGTCTTTCCAGACCTTGATGAGGCCGTCCTCGATCAGGAAATGCCCGGCAATATGGAAATGCATGCTGGGCGTCTTGCCACCTTCCGGCGCGACGAAGTGGTCGATGCGCTCGTTCAGAACCAGCGGGCCGACCGCGTGTGAGCGAATGATCTCCCACTCGACCTCGTCCAGCTTGCTCAAAAACGGCCCCATCTGTTTACCGAACTGCTCGGCACTGGTAATCAGCGGCTGGCCCGGCGCGATCTGGTAGACCAGGTCCTCGGCCAGGTACGGCATCAGCGCGTCGATGTCGCGCAGGCCCCAGTCGCGGCAGAAATTGTTGACTATGGCCTCGTTGGCCTGCTCGATCTTGCTGAAATCCATCGCTGTACCCCCTCGGCGCGCATTTAATGATCGCAGAACAGGCTGCGGCGGGGGAATCAGCCGGCGACGGCCGGGATCGCGCAGGCCCGGTCCTTGACAATGCGGCTGCGCGCCGCCCACTCGGCGGCCGGATCCGCCTCGCCCAGCCACGTGAAGCGGCCGCCCGACAGTACGGCGACCGGCACGCCGCCCCGGTACAGCACCCGGTTGCGAGCCACCGCGGCGACGCGTTGCCCAGGCGTGACGATGCCGGCGAGATTGAGCGGGTCGGCAGCCGAGACCAGGACTTCCCGCTCACTATCTTCGCTGCGCGCCCGCCGCAGCAGGTCGACCGCCCCGGGCAGGGCAAACTGCTCGCCGCCGAAGCCGTTGACGAAGCGCCCGCCACGCACTTCGCCGCGTGCTTCCAGCCGACGTAACGCCCGGACCAGCAGGCGCCAGGGCGGCAGCTGCTTCAGCTCGCGCAGTAGCAGGGAACGAAACACCACGCCATAGCGATGCAGCAGCTGCCGGGCAATCGCCTCGGCCCGCGCATCGACATTCTCAGCCTCAGGCTGAATGCCGGCGATTGGCGCAATCAGGCTCCAGCGACCGGCTGAGTCGACGCTCAGCTCGCCGGCGCGGCGCGCGCGCGAAAAGCTCGCCCGGCGCGATGCGGGCAGAATCAGCGCGCGCAGCCCGGCAAAGCTGTCGCAGGTCACCTGCCCGCTGGCCACCAGTTCACCCAGCGCGGCTTCGACCTCGGTGCGCAACAGGCCGGTTGCCCGGACCAGGTCGACGAAAAACTGCGCGCCGCCGGCCTTCAGCGCTGCGCGCACCGACGTAGCCGCCGCGGACTCGACCGGAGCCGGTTCGTCCGCGCCCCCGATATCGCCCATCCAGTACGCCAGCGCGTCGCGGCTGACCAGCGTAATCGGGGTGTTGCGCACCGGTTCCGCCCGTCGCGGCTCCGCACTGCCCCGGCGCAGCCACATGAACCGGCCCGACGCGAGCAGCGGGTCGAGGTCAGCAGGCAGGTAGGCATTCGCGCGTGCCGGCAGCAGATCACGCTCCCAGGCCGCCGCCGGTGCGACGAAACCCTGCAGGCGCTCGATGGCCTTCTTCACCGCGGCCGGGCCTTCGGTGCGGTCACCGATCAGCCGATGCCAGCGGAACAAAAAGCGCATCAGGGCCGCCGGACTCACCGGTTCGACCTGCCGGCGCAGGTCGTCCAGGCTGCGCCGGTGAATCCTTGCCAGCAGGCGCCGCTCGCACCATTCGACCGGTCCGCCGACAGTGCCACGGTAAAAACCCTGCATTATGAAACCTTCATTTTCAAGCGCTTGCAGAGTTAACTGAAGATCGTTTCCCGATAATTTCAGCGGTGCAGCGAGCCGTTCCGCCGTGACCGGACCCAGCGTCTCCAGGCGGCTGCGCAGCACTTCCCGCAACGCACCATCGCGGCCTGCCGTCGCGGCGCCGCGCACGCCGCCGATCGGCTCTATTGCAGGGGCCAGCGAAGCACCGGGCAGCAATTCCAGCAACTGCCCGAGTCGCTCAGCGCTGACCCAAAGGCGGCGGTCACCGGACGCCAGGCAGGTTGCCCGACGCGCGTCACAGAGCGCCGCGAAGTGGTGCTGCCAGCCGGACCGGCCGCCCTCCTCGGCGGTCAGAAAGCCACTCAGCACCAGCGCGTCGTGCAGTTCGTCCGGGTCACGCGCCAGCGGCCAGGCCTCGGCACAGATTTCATCGATGGCCGCCGGGTCCGGGCGTGCCAGGCGCGCCGCCTCGATCGGGTCCATCAGGTGCCGGCTGCGAATCGCCTGCGTGCGGCGCTCTTCGGCCGGCGCATCGTCGAGGAAGGCGTAAGGCCGCGCGGTAATGATCTCCTGGGCCAGCGGCGACGGGCTCGACAGGTCGCAGGCATCGATGCGCACCGCGCCGGCGGCCAGCTGCCCGAGCAGCGACTCCAGCCCGTCTATGTCCATCAGCTCATGCAGGCAGTCGTCGATCGCCTGATGCACCAGCAAGTGGTCCGGCACCTCGCGCTCGCCGTCGAGGTTCTCCGCACAGGCCAGCTGGTCGGGGAAAATCACCGCCAGCAGATCTTCTGCGTCGCTGCGCTGGAACTGCGGCGGAATCTTCTTGCCGTTGCGGTTGCGCCGCACCGCCAGCGCGATGCTGGCCACCCAGCGCCAGCGGTTCGGGAATACCGGCGCGGTGAGCAGGGCCTGGGTCAGCACCTGGCGGACCGTCCCGGCTTTCAGGTAACTCGCCACTTCGGCCAGCGGAAAGCTGTGCGTCGGCCCCAGCGACAGCACGATGCTGTCTTCCATGGCCGCGGCCTGCAGCTCGAAGTTGAACTTGCGGCAGAAACGCTTGCGCAGGGCCAGGCCCCAGGCGCGGTTGATCCGCGAGCCGTACGGCGAGTGCAGCACCACGTGGGTATCGCCGAGCTCATCGAAAAACCGCTCCAGCACCAGCCGGCCGCGGGTCGGCAGCCCGCCGAGCGCGTGGCAGGAGGCCGCGAGATAGTCGCGCAGCTGCACCCGTGCGGACTCCGGCAGCTGAAGCTCCTCGGCCAGCCAGCTGTCGACCAGCGCGGGATCCCTGGCGAATTTCTCGGTAAAGGTCTCGCGCAGGCGCGACACCGCGATCGACAGCTCATCCGTCCGGCCCGGCGCCTCGCCGAACCAGAACGGGATGCTCGGCGGCGCGCCGCGCGCGTCTTCGACGAACAGCTTGCCGGTCTGGCAGTAGAGAATCCGGTACGAGGTATTGCCGAGCTGAAAAATGTCGCCGGGTGAGCTTTCGAAGGCGAAGTCTTCGTTCAGGCTGCCGATCGGCAGCTCTTCTGGCATCAGCACCACGTCGACGTCGAACTGGTCCGGGATAGCGCCGCCGTTAGTCACCGCGGTCAGACGGGCCCCGCGGCGGGCGCGCAGCCGCCGGTTGACCGCGTCGAAGTGCAGGTAGACCGACTTGCGGCCACGTCGGGTGGTGAAACCGTCGGCCAGCATGCACACCAGCCGGTCGAACGCCGCGCGCTCCAGCTCGCGGTAAGGCCAGGCCCGGCGCAGCGTGTCGTAAAGCTCTTGGGTACTGCACTCCCCGGCCGCGACTTCCGCGACGATCTGCTGGGCCAGCACGTCCAGCGCCGCGCGCTGCGCCCGAATCGCATCCAGCTCGCCACGCTGCGCGGCATCGAGCAACGCCACGCACTCGACGAGGTCGTCGCGGGACAGCGGGAATAACCGGCCTTTGGGTATTGCTTCTACGCCGTGGCCCGAGCGACCGACCCGCTGCAGGAACGTGGCAATAGACCGAGGCGAGCCAAGCTGAATGGCGAGATCCACGTCGCCGATGTCGATACCGAGCTCCAGCGACGCAGTCGCTACCAAAAGCTTGAGTTCGCCGCGCTTCAGCCGCTGCTCGGCACGCAGCCGGTGCTCGCGGGCGAGGCTGCCATGATGCGAGGTCACCACGTCATCACCCAGCCGCTCGGCCAGGTGCCGGGCGGCGCGCTCGGCGAGCCGGCGCGTATTCACGAACACCAGGGTCGAACGATGCTCGCCCGCCAGCTCGGCGATGCGATCATAGACCTCTTCCCAGGTCTCGTTGGCCATGATCGCCTGCAACGGTGAGCCGGTCAGCTCCAGCGCCAGGTCGCGCTCGCGGCGGTGCCCGGTATCGACGATTTCGCAGGGCGCGTCGCGATCACCCAGCAGGAAACGGGCCATCGCGCTCATTGGCTTCTGGGTGGCGGAGATGCCGACCCGCACCGGCGGCCGCGCGGTCAGCCGTTCCAGCCGTTCCAGTGACAGCGCCAGGTGCGCGCCCCGCTTGTTGTCGGCCAGCGCATGCAGCTCGTCGACGATCACCGTGCGCACTGTCGAGAGCATGTCGCGACCGGACTCGGCAGTCAGCAGCAGGAACAGGGATTCGGGGGTGGTCACCAGGATGTGCGGTGGCCGCCGGCGCATGCGTGCGCGCTCGGTCTGCGGGGTGTCGCCGGTGCGCACGCCGCTTTTGATCTGCAGCGGGCTCAGCGCCCCGAGTTCGGTGTGAATACCGGCGAGCGGAACCTCTAAGTTTGCATGAATATCATTCGATAACGCTTTGAGTGGACTAATATAAAGAACACGAGTCTCGTCCGGTAAGCCAAAGACTTCACCCTCGCGGACCAGCTGGTCGATGACCGCGAGGAACGCGGCCAGCGTCTTACCCGAACCGGTCGGTGCGGCCAGCAAGGCGTGTCGACCGGCCTTAACTGCGGGCCAGGCGCCGGCCTGCACCGCGGTCGGCGCCGGGAAGTTCGCCCCAAACCACCCGGCGACTGCCGGATGAAACAGATTCTCCACCATGCCCTGAAAATAGTCGCGCGCAGGCTCACCCGATGCGCCACCGGCGATTTTCGTCGAATACGCGGGATGAGTCGGTCAGGCGGTGATGCGTGACGGATTGGCGTAGACGTTGAACCGGCCGTCGCGCAAAAAGCCCACCAGCGTGATGCCCGTCTCCCAGGCCAGCTCCACGGCGAGGCTCGTGGGGGCGCCAACCGCGGCGACCAGCGGGCAGCCCGCCATCAGCGCCTTCTGCAGGATCTCGAAGCTGACCCGGCCGCTGAACAGCAGCCCGCGCCCGGCCAGCGGCAGATCCCCGGCCGCGAGCGCCGCGCCGATGACTTTGTCGGTGGCATTGTGCCGGCCGATGTCTTCGCGCACCCGGTCGATATGCCCGTTGGCATCGAAGCTTGCAGTCGCATGCAGGCCGCCGGTCGCAGTGAACCCCGATTGCCGCCCGGCCAGCGTCTCGGGCAGGACCGGCAGCCAGGCGCTGTCGATACGGAAGCTGCCGGCGTCGATTGGCGGGTGACCGAGCGCCTTGAGCGCATCCAGCGAAGCCCGCCCGCAGACGCCGCAGGATGACGTGGCATAGAAATGCCGGGTCAGCCGATCCAGGTCCGGCGCCAGGCCCTCGGCCAGCGCAACCTCGACGACACTGCCCTGCTCCCCGTCCGCATCGCCGGTGTGCACATCGAGCACGTCAGCCGGGCCGCGGATCAGCCCCTCACCCAGCAGAAAACCCAGCGCCAGTTCTTCATCCTGGCCGGGCGTGCGCAGGGTGATGGAAATGCTGCGGGCGGCGTGGCCTGCAACACGCAGGCGAATCTCCAGTGGCGCCTCGATCGCGACCTGGTCCTCACCGTCTCCGGTGACGCCTTCGCCATATCGGCGCACGGGCACTCGGGCATCGGCTTGCGTCACGCGCTCGACTCGCGGCTTAACTTGCCGACCAGCATAGCGGACGGGCTGCGGCGGCCATTAGCCGCCGATGTAGTACATCTCGACTTTTTCCTCGCCCGGGGCGAGACCGGCGCGCCGTTCGCTGTAGCGATCGTCCCGGGCCTGCCACACGCGCGTGATCAGCGCCTCGAGTTCGGCGTCGGTCGCGCCGTCGCGCAATGGCCCTTTCAGGTCGGTGCCGCTGGACGCGAACAGGCAGGTAAACAGCTGGCCGTCGGAGGACAGCCGCGCGCGCGTACAGGAGCCGCAGAACGGCGCGCTGACCGAGGAAATAAAGCCCAGCTCGCCAGCCCCGTCGACGTAGGCGTAGCGGCTGGCGACCTCGCCGTGATACTCGGGCTCGACCGGTTCCAGCGGCCAGCGGGCCGAGATCATCTCGACCAGTTCAGACGACGGCACGGTATCGCTCTCGCGCCAGTGATTGATGGTGCCGACGTCCATGTACTCGATAAAGCGCACGATTACGCCGCTGCCGCGGAAGTGCTCGACCAGGTCCATCACCGTGTGCTCGTTGACGCCGCGCTTGACCACCGCATTGATCTTGATCGGGCCCAGGCCGGCCAGCTGCGCCTCGCCGATGCCTTCCATCACGCGATCCTTGCTGCCACGCCCGCCGCTCATCTGCAGGAACACCTGTTCATCCAGCGAGTCGAGGCTGACGGTTACGCGGTCCAGGCCGGCCGCCTTCAGTGCCGCCGCATGCTGGCCGAGCAGGATGCCGTTGGTGGTCAGCGCGATGTCGTCGATGCCGCTCAGCCGCGACAGGTCACCGATCAGTTCCGGCAGGTCCGGGCGCAGTAGCGGCTCGCCGCCGGTGATGCGCAGCTTGCGCACGCCCAGCCCCGCGAAAATCTCGGCCAGCCGGGTGATCTCGTCGAAAGACAGCCGCGCGTGACTGCCGAGGAACTGGAAGTCCTTGTGGTACTTGTCTTCCGGCATGCAGTACGGGCAGCGGAAGTTGCAGCGGTCCATCACCGAGATGCGCAGATCCTGCAGCGGCCGCCGGCCACGGTCGCGCAAGGATTCGTCCCGATTCAGGTCCACGATGGTAGGCTTGGCCACGCTCGGCTCCGGTTGCTGGTCGGCGACGCTAGCACAATTCACGCGCCGGACATTGATAATGCTCACCACTTCCCCGCCGCCGCAAACCGCGTTTTTCTGACATGCAGCCCAGCGCCAGCCACCCCCAGTGAGCACACGCCGCATCATCGAGAGCTTTCGCCGCTGGCGTGCGCAGGATCGGCACATGGCGCTGGCGACCGTCGTGGCTACCGAGGGTTCGACCTACAGCAAGGCCGGGCATCGCATCGTGATCGCGGATCACGGCGATTACCAGGGCCTGGTGTCCGGCGGCTGCCTGGAGGGCGACCTGGCCGAGCATGCCGGCGCAGTGATCGCCGACGGGCAGGCGCGCCTGCTGACCTATGACCTGCGCGACGAAGCCGACGAGATCTGGGGCCTGGGGATCGGCTGCAACGGGCTGATTCGCGTGCTGCTGCAGCGACTGGCGCCAGACAACGACTACCAGCCATTCGCGACACTTGCCGACTGGCAGCTGGACGGCACTGCCGGCGTCTGCGCGCTGGTGACCGCCAGCGAATCGCCGGACATCCAGCCCGGAGCGACCTTGCTGCTAGCCGATGACCGGCAGCTGAATTTCGGCATGACGATCGATACCGCGGACGCGATCTGCGCAGCCATGGCGGGCAATCCTTCAGCTTATTCGCAGCGTACAAAGTTGCGCGGACGCACGGTCGAACTGCTGGTCACGCCCATCGCGCCCGTCACGCGGCTACTGATCCTGGGTGCCGGACCTGACGCCGTTCCGTTGCTGCGCTTCGCCAGCGAACTCGGCTGGCGTGTTTCGCTGGCCGACCACCGTGCTGCGTACCTCGCTGATCCGGCGTTCAGCGCAGCCGAGCAGCGCTGCGAAACGACGCCGGCAACTCTGGCCCGTGATGTCGACCTGGCCGGTTTCGACGCCGCGGTGGTGATGAGCCATCACCTGGAAACCGATCGGGGCTACCTCGCCGCACTCGCCGGGCAGCGACTGGCCTACGTCGGGCTGCTCGGGCCGCGCGCGCGTCGCGACCGGTTGTTGAGCGAACTCGGCGCCGAAGCGGACGATCTCGCCGAGCGACTGCACGGCCCGGTAGGCCTGGACATCGGCGCCGATTCGCCGGAGAGCATTGCGTTGGCGATTACTGCAGAAATCCACCAGGCCTTAACAAGTGCAGGGCGCAGCTGGCATTTGTATACATAAGCTGGTATCTACGGAGATCAGGCATAACCTGCCAGCGCCGAATCACACCAAAAAGAGAAGTCTAATGCCCAACTACCTGAAGCTGATGGTCCCGACCATCGCCTTGCTACTGACCTCGATCACGGCGAGCGCCCAGGACAAGCCGAACATCCTGGTCGTCTGGGGTGACGACATCGGCCAGTCGAATATCTCCTACTTCACCAAAGGCATGATGGGCTACGAAACGCCCAACATCGACCGTATTGCTTCCGAGGGCATGGCC
>CBFCXA010000056.1:0-10730 GCA_965601985.1 uncultured Chromatiales bacterium
GCCGCCAGGTGGGAAGCTGGTCACGCCACCGGCCAGGAGGCGGGAAATCCCGGGGTTTTGAGCGTTTTCCGCCCTCGTACCGGACCCCGCGGAGCGCTTGGCTTGGCCTATGCGAATCACCACTCCGATCCGGGACTGGTGGCGTGGTTTCGAACTGCTGCTGCGCCCGGACTACCCTCGCCGTCCGGTCACTGGACTACTCGGGCGCCTGCGTTTTTCGTTCAGGCTGCTCGTCGCACTGCTGGCGGATGCCCGAACGCGCGTGCTGGTCTGGCTTACCACGTTGCTGGTACTTGTCGCACGCATAGTCAGCTGGGAACTCGACCTGCGCGGCACGGGCCGTGCCTGGCTGCTGGCTGCACCTCTGCTGCTGATGGCGCCTTTTCTGGCGCTGGCGCGGTTCCGCGTCGCACTCGCGCTGGTTCGGGGCGTGAGCAGTGACGCTTTGCGAGACCAGTCACAGACAAACGCCCTGCGCAGCGGACAGAGTAGAGGTTGTCTCCGCCGCAAAGCTTGCCACCGTGGCTGCAGCCCTGACCCGCAGACCCCGCCGTCGACGACTGACATTCAGCCGTGTAGATATCGCCGTGCTGTTTTGCTGTTTCTCGGTGTTCGCCGTTGTCGCCGTGCCGCGCCACCTGACGCTCGCTGCCGATACCCGGCGCGCCGAGCTGCACGCGCTGGCGACGAACGTCAGCAACGCGGCCGAATTCGCTCACGCACTCTGGCTGGCCCGGCAGCATCCCCGCACGCTGAATCTTCCCGGGGGCGACGTCGTGATGATTAACGGGTTTCCGTCGGCTGCCACCGTGGTCGGCGCACTGGAGCCACCGGTCGGCGAAGGTTTCACGTTCAGCGCCGGTACCTGGGCCCTTAACAACGCGCGTGCCTGTGCCGTCGAATACCGGCCGCCGCCGACGCCCGACGCGGCGCCCAGCATAGTTACCGTCGAGCGCGGCTGCTGAATTCCCCCGGCTTCTAAGCCCGGGTTGGCCGCTGCCCAAGCGGGTGCTCTAATACCCCGATGAAGTTCATAATCAAGCTGGTCGCCGGCCTGCTCGGCCTGGTGTTGACCGCTTTGCTGGTGGTGATCGCCGCGGTCGCGCTGTTTGTCGATCCCAACGACTATCGCGACGATATCGCCAGCGCGGTACAGAAGCAGACCGGCCGTGAACTGGCCATAGAAGGCGAGCTGTCGCTCGGCCTGATGCCCTGTTGCGCCATCAGCCTGGGCGAAACGCGGCTGAGCAACCCGCCGGGTTTCGAGCAGGCGAGCTTCGCACGAGTCGAATCCGCGCGACTCGGCGTGCAGGTTTTCCCCCTGCTCACTCGCCAGGAGCTGCTGCTCGACGAGCTGGAACTCGTCGGTCTGCAGGTCGATCTGCTGCGGCTCGAAGACGGGCGGGCCAACTGGGAGTTTGCGTCCGACGACAGCGCGGAACCGGCGACCGACAGCGACGATTCCGCGACCGATAGCGAAACCGGCCTGTCGGGCCTGTCGATCAGCGGTATCCGCATCGCCGATGCGCGCCTGAGCCTGCGTGATATTCCCGCAGGCACCGACATTCGCATCGAGAACCTCGACTTGCTGACCGGCACGCTCGAGCCGGGCGAGCCGTTCGAATTCGATGGCTCACTGCGTTTCATAGACGGCGCGTCAGGCACCGAGGCGGACCTCGTACTGGCTGCCGATGCAACCCTCGATGACGATAACGCACGCATCGAACTGAGAGATGTCGATGGCAGCATCAGCGGCAGCGGCGAACAGACCGGCAGCTTCGAGCTTGAACTGACCACAGCTGCGGCGGTAGTCGATTTGTCAGATGCCGTGCAGGCCGATGCCAGCGATGTGGGGTTGGGTCTAGAGCTGGCCGGCGGTGAACTCGGCGCCGACGGCCAGATGTCGGTGACCGCCAGCGCGCCGCAACTGCGCTTCGATGGCGCATTGGCACTGAACAAACCGCAGCTGGCGCTGGAGGTCGCGGCCGCTGCGCTGCCCGGCGGCACCGCGGCCGGCAGTCTGAACATGGAACAGCTCGGCTTCGACCCGGATACCGGCACAATTGCGCTGCGTGCGTTGCGGGGCAGCCTGCAACTGGCCGAGGCCGATATCGATCTGACCGCCGATGGTTCGCTCGGTACCGGCGCGACCGCGCTTGCGGGAGACTTCCAGCTCGCCGAGCTTTCCCCGCGCGAGCTGCTCGCAACCCTGGGCGAGCCGTTGCCGGAAACCGCCGATCCGACGGTTATGACGCGCCTGGCGGCTAAGGGCGACTGGCAACTGCGTGACGACAGCCTGGCGCTGGACGGCCTCGCGGTACAGCTGGATGACAGCAGCCTGACTGGCAAAATTTCGGCGCGAAACTTCGATAAGCCGAAGCTTGCGTTTGAGCTGGCCGTCGACGCGCTGAATCTCGATCGTTACCTTGCACCCGAGAGCGAGTCTGCCGCCGAAGGCCAGGGCGCGGGCCGGGACCAGCAAGAGGCCGATCTCGAGGGGCTGCGCAGCCTGGATCTGGAAGGCGGCCTGAAGGTCGGTGCGCTGACCGTTACCAACCTGCTGATCGAAGATCTCACTGCCCGGCTTACCGCACGTGACGGCGTGATCCGCCTGGACCCGGCGACCGCGCGCCTGTACGACGGGACTTACAGCGGCTCTGTCACGGTCGACGCCAGCGGGCCTGAACTCGAGCTCGACCTGGACCAGACCCTGCAGGGCGTGCAGACAGTCGGACTACTCAGCGACTTTGCCGAGGTCGACCAGCTTACCGGTGCGATGGCCGCTCGAATCCGGGCCAGCGGCAGCGGCCGCAACCAGGACGAGCTGCTGCGCAATCTCAAGGGCGATCTGTCGTTCGACCTGGCCGACGGCGTGTACCAGGGCATGGATATCTGGCACGAAATCCGACGTGCCCGCGCGCTGATCCGGCGCAAGGCGCCGCCGGCGCGCAGCGGCGAGAACCAGACCGTGATCAATACACTTACCGTGCAGGGCAAACTGGCCGACGGCGTGCTGCGCAGTCAACGCATGGAGGCCGAGATTCCGTTCCTGCGCCTGAGCGGCGACGGCGCGCTGGATGTGCTGTCGCAGGAACTCGATTATCGCTTCGAAGCCAAAGTTTTCGAGACCCCGACCTTCCCCGACGGCGAGAGTTACGATGACCTGACCGGCCTGACCATCCCGGTCACCATCAGCGGCGCGGCCGAAAAACCTCAGATCGGCGTCGACCTGGCGGCCCTTGCGACTAACGTCGCAGTGCAGAAAGCTACCGACAAGTTGTTCGAACGCCTCGGCATAGGCAAACAGGAACAACAGCAGGAGCCCGCGCCGACCGAGGGTGAGCCCGCAGACACGGGTGAACAGGCCGCGCCCGGACAGCCGCAGGAAGAAAAGAAGCCACGCGACGTGCTGCGTGACAGCCTGCGCGACCTGCTACGGCA
Organism: uncultured Chromatiales bacterium; assembly: GCA_965601985.1. Lineage (GTDB taxonomy): Bacteria > Pseudomonadota > Gammaproteobacteria > Steroidobacterales > J054. Next base: position 3,442 of record CBFCXA010000056.1, read on the forward strand.
GTGACGCCGGAGCAACAGCTCGCGCCGCTGCTGCTCGAATGGTGGCGGGAGCATGGTCGCAGGCATCTGCCCTGGCAGCAGAATCCGACGCCGTACCGGGTCTGGGTTTCCGAAATCATGTTGCAGCAGACGCAGGTAGCGACCGTAGAGCGCTACTACCCGCGCTTCATGCGGAGTTTTCCCGGCGTACTCAGCCTGGCTGATGCCGACCAGGACGACGTGCTGCACCACTGGTCGGGTCTGGGCTACTACGCGCGGGCGCGTAATCTGCACCGGGCGGCGCGGGTGGTCCGCGATGAGCATGGCGGGGTCGTACCCGAGGATTTCGATGCCTTGCACGCACTGCCGGGTATCGGTCGCTCGACCGCCGGGGCAATCCTCGCGCTGTCGCGCAATCAGCGTCACCCGATCCTCGACGGCAACGTCAAGCGCGTGATTGCCAGGGTGTTCGAGGTCGGCGGCTGGCCGGGCCGCAGTACCGTGGCCAGAGAACTGTGGGCGCTTGCCGATCGTTGCACCCCGGGCGGCGAGGCGGCGACCTACACCCAGGCGATCATGGATCTTGGCGCGACCCTGTGTACACGCAGTCGGCCGGACTGTGACCGCTGCCCGCTCCGCTCAATCTGCCGTGCGCGATCGGCCGGAACCCAGGCTGACTACCCGGGTCGTGCGCCGAAACGCAAACGGCCGAGCCGGCGTACCGCGGTAATCCTGTGCCTGCGTCACGACGGCCGCGTATTGCTGGAGAAGCGGCCGAGCGACGGTATCTGGGGCGGGCTCTGGGGGCTGCCGGAAGCCGACAGCGTAGACAATGCCTCGCGCTTCGGCGAAAGCCAGTTCGGCACCAGCCCGGAAAGCATCGAAGTGCGTGATGCTGTCAGTCATGCGTTTACACACTTTGAACTGGAGATGACGCCGGTACTGCTGCGCCTGCCGGCTACGCACGCTGCGATCATGGAGGAGACCCGCTGGCTCTGGTATAACCTGCGCGATCCGGCCCGCGTGGGCCTGGCCGCGCCGGTTTCGCGGCTGCTGGAAAGCCTCGGAGAAGAGCTGTGACACGAACTGTGAAATGCGCGTTGCTGGGAATCGAAACCGAAGGCCTGGACCGGCCGCCGCACCCGGGTGAACTCGGCAGGCGCATCTATGAGAACGTGTCGAAGCAGGCCTGGCAGCAGTGGCTGGCCCACCAGACCATGCTGATCAACGAGTATCGGCTTACACCGATCGAGCCCAAGGCCCGGGAATTCCTGGAAACCGAAATGGAGAAGTTCTTCTTCGGCGAAGGCTCGTCGGCGCCGGACGAGTTCGTGCCGGAGGGCTAGGGGTTTCGCGGCTTCAGCCGCAAAGGCCTATACCGCTGCCAGGAACTGCACGCTGAACAGGTCCTGCGGATCGGACCAGATCTGTTCGACCCGGAATCCGGCGCGCACCGCCATCTCTGCGAAAGCCTCGCGCGAGAACTTATGCGAGTGCTCGGTGACGATGTACTCGCCTTCGTCGACCTGGATAGTTTCTCCGTCGAGTTCCACGTCCTGATCTCTGGTTGCCACCAGGCGCATTTCTATGCGCTCGCGTTCGTCATCGTAAACTGCTTGATGCTCGAACGCCGCCAGGTCGAAGTCGGTACCGAAAGCGCGGTTCAAGTGGCGCAACAGGTTCAGGTTGAAGTCCGCCGTGACGCCGGCCGCGTCGTTGTACGCGGGCTCGACAATGTCGCGATCCTTGACCAGGTCCACACCGATCAGCAGCGCGCCGCCTTTCCCGACCTGGGCGCGCATCTGCTGCAGCAGCGCCAGCGCTTCAGCAGGCGAGAAGTTGCCGATGGTCGAGCCGGGGAAATACACGACCTTGCGGCGGCTGTCGCCCAGCGGCTCGGGCAGATCCAGCGGGTGGGTGAAGTCGGCGCATAGCGGCAGGATTTCGAGTTGCGGGTAGCGCTTGGTCAGATCGGCTGCCACGCCGAGCAGGAAATCGCCGGAAATGTCGATCGGTATGTAAGCGGCGGGCCGCTGGAGTTCATCCAGTAACAGCCGGGTCTTCACGCTCGCGCCCGAGCCGTACTCGATTACCGTCGCGGCCGGGCCGATCAGCGCGGCCATTTCGGCCACATGCGTACGCATGATGCCCAACTCGGTGCGCGTCGGGTAATACTCCGGCTGCTCGCAGATCGCCTCGAAAAGTTCCGAGCCACGCTGATCGTAGAAGTACTTGGGCGAGACCTGCGGCGGGTCTTTTTGCAGGCCGGACAGCAAATCGCCGCTCTCGTCTGTTTCGGGCTGGTCCTGGATGGTCAGTTTGACTGCGGCGTTACTCATGTCTGCCTTTATGCGTCCTTGGCAAGGCGAATTCCGAAGAACTGCCAGCGCTCCTGCGGGTAGAAGAAATTGCGGTAGCTCGCGCGAATATGACCTGGCGGCGTTACACAGGAACCGCCGCGGCAGACCAGCTGGTTGCACATGAACTTGCCGTTGTACTCGCCCAGCGAGCCACCCAGCGGTTTGAATCCGGGGTAGGGTGAATACGGCGACGCGGTCCATTCCCAGACCTCGCCGTAGGCTTGCGCGATCTTGCCGGCCCGGTTCTTGAGCGGCTGCGGATGCAGCACGCCCTGTTCTAGCAGGTTGCCGCTTACCGGGACATCGGCGACCGCGTGCTCCCATTCAGCCTCGGTCGGCAGGCGCGCGCCGGCCCAGCGGGCGAACGCGTCTGCTTCGTAGAAGCTCACGTGGCATACCGGGGCGTCCGGATCGATATCGCGAACACCGCTGAGCGTGAATTCCCGCTCGTTGTCGCGCGACCAGTACAGCGGTCGCTCGTTTCCGGTTTCCTGCAGCCAGGCCCAGCCGTCGGCCAGCCACAGGCTGCTGTCGTCGTAAGCGCCGGAGCGCATGAATGCCAGGTACTCGGCATTCGTGACCAGGCGATCTGCAATCCGGTACGGGCGCAGCAGCGCTTCGTGTCGCGGCGTCTCGTTGTCGAAACAGAAACCGCTGCCGTCGGCCCCGATTTCGACCTGGCCGCCGTCGATCTCGACATAGCCGACATCCGGCACGGGTGTCAGTCGGCTATAAAAATCGGCCTGCAGCAGCGCCGGCCGCAACGGGTTGATCGAGAAAACATGCTTGATGTCAGTGAGCATCAGCTCCTGGTGCTGCTGCTCGTGCTGCAGGCCCAGTTCGACCAGTTGACGCAAGTCCGCATCGTCGCCGCGTGCGAGCAACGAGAGCAGCGCCTCATCGACGTGCTGGCGGTACGCGACGATCTCGCGCACGGTCGGCCGCGTCAGCAGCCCGCGCTCGGCCCGGGGGTGCATCTGGCCCTTGGTGTAGTAGTAGGAGTTGAACAGGTATTCGTAGTGATCGTCGAATACCTGGTAGTCCGGGAGCCTGTCGAGCAGGATGAATTGTTCGAAGAACCAGCTGGTGTGCGCCAGGTGCCACTTGGTCGGGCTGACGCTGGGCATCGACTGGACGACGTAGTCCTCCGGCTCCAGCGTTCTGCACAAGGCCAGGCTGGTGGCGCGCACCGACCGGTAGCGCGAATCGATGTTGTCGGCTGGGCCTGCGGTCGGCAGGTCCTGGGAGCGAAGTGCCATAAAAAGAGGGTATGGGTGTTGCCGCCGGCTGATTGGCCGGGGTGGTTCGTTTGCAGGCAGAGTAGAGAGCCCGGCGAGTGCTGTCAAAAACCAGCCGGGCGGCTGCCTCTGGGCGGATTGCCAGGCCCCACGGCGCCTTGACGCCACTGAGCCGCAACGGCTTTAATACGCGGCCCGCATACGCCAGCTCTCATACAGCGCGCAGGGATTTCCCGGCGGGCAGCCCGATTCGGCGAGGCCAGGTAGCTCAGTTGGTAGAGCAGCGGACTGAAAATCCGCGTGTCGGTGGTTCGATTCCGCCCCTGGCCACCATTTCACAAAAACATGGAGTTTCGCCGGCTACCTCAGGTCCCGAAACTCCTGGTCCAGGTCGAAACGCGGTGAGGTGACGTAGCGCTCCATGCCCTGAATCCGGCGGTCCAGGTCGCGGAACTTGCCGCGTATGTCGTCGAAGGTGAAATGCGGGTCGCGCCTTACGGAGCGCCAGAAGTCTTCGTCGCGTTCGTCGGTATACAGGCCGGCCGGTTTGCGCGGCAGCAGGAGTGCCGCCGCCACGTAGCTGAGTACGATGGCGGGCAGTGCGAAGAAGCAGCCGGCGATCACCACCCAGCGCAGCGCCCTGACGCTCAGTCCGAAGTAGTCGGCGATTCCGGCGCAGACACCGGCGACCAGGCTGTGATCGACGTCGCGATAGAGTCTGCGCGGATTCGGCTCCTGATTTCTCGTCCGGTTCATCGTGTTCCGTCCTTGCGGTGCATTTCCTGGTTTCTCCAGCCGTCTACGTTGTCATCGAGTATGGATTCGAGTGTTCTCACTCGCTCTTCCATGCCCTGCGCGGTTTTCCACAGTTCCTCGAGCAGGCGCGCGTCATCCGTCGACAGTCCTTTCGACAGTTTCCACTTGGTTGCGTAGTGACTCACGATCCAGATCGGCGCGACGATGGTCAGCGCCAGGACCCATACGACTGTCGACATGTCATGCTGCTCCGATTGGCTGCAGGGTTGGGGTCATCAGCAGTTTTTATCTCGCATCGACACGTTGCTTGATGTCTTTGAGTGCCTGCTCGACCGCTTCTTCGCCTTCCAGGTCCTGGATTTCCCGGCGCAGGTTCGGCTGTTCGCCCAGGTCGTAGGACTCTACCCGTCCTTCAATATTCTCGACTCGCCGTTCGAACTTCTCGAAACGCATCAGTGCGTCGTCGACCTTGGGCTGGTGCAGCTGCTCGCGAACGCGCAGGCGCTGACTGCCCGCCTCATGGCGCATCAACAGTGCTTTCTGGCGGGCCTTGGCATCGGCGAGTTTTTCCTGCAGGCGCTGAATGTCTTCGTTCAGGCGCGTGAGGCTTTCGTCCACCTGCTCCAGCTGCGCTTCCAGGCCGGCTGAGATTCGCTCGGCCGCAGCCTTCTCGCGCAGCGCTGCCTTGGCCAGATCGTCCCGGCCTTTGGATACGGCCAGTTCGGCTTTCTGTTCCCAGTCGGCAGCTTCGGTCTTCAGCGCGGTGAGCTTGCGTTGATCGGTCTTTTTGTCCGCGATGGCCCGGGCGGCAGCGGATCGCACCTCGACCAGCGTGTCTTCCATTTCCTGAATCATCAGCCGGACGATCTTCTCCGGATCCTCCGCCTTCTCCAGCATTGCATTGATGTTGGCGTTAATGATGTCGCTCATGCGGGAAAAAATACCCATGGCTGCTCGTTCCTCGGTGTGCGGGTTACTGTACCCACTCTTCTGCAGGGATCGTGCCATCCGGGCTGAATATCCATAAACACATGATTTATAGATGGAAATTCAGGGAGCTTTAAGATCCTGACGGCCCTAATTCTGAACAATTAGGCCAATGAAAGGGTAAAAAAACCAGAAAATGGTCTAATAGACCCGTGACAACCCCGATCTCCAGCACCACGCCAATCATTGGCGAATCGCCGGCTTTCGTCGCCATGCTGGAGGACGTGTCCCGGGTCGCGCCGCTCTCCAAGCCCGTGCTGATAATCGGCGAGCGCGGCACCGGCAAAGAGCTGGTCGCAACGCGACTGCATTACCTCTCCCCCCGCTGGGACGCACCCCTGGTCAAGCTCAACTGCTCGGTGCTGACCGAAAGCCTGCTCGAGTCGGAGCTGTTCGGCCACGAGGCAGGCTCGTTCACCGGCGCATCGCGTCGGCACATCGGTCGTTTCGAGCGCGCCGATGGCGGCACGCTGTTGCTGGACGAACTGGCGACCATCCCCATGCGCATGCAGGAAAAAATTCTGCGGGTGATCGAGTACGGTGAGTTCGAACGGGTCGGCGGCGCCGAGACCATGCAGGTCGACGTGCGCATCCTCGGCGCGACCAACGCCGACCTGCCGCGCCTGGCGCAGACGGGGCGGTTTCGTGCCGACCTGCTCGATCGCCTGGCTTTCGACGTCGTAAACTTACCGCCGCTGCGCCAGCGCGTCGAAGACATCCTGCCGCTGGCCGAGCACTTTGCCGTGAACGTCGTGCGTGAGCTCGGTCGAGAGTTTTTTCCCGGCTTTACCAGCGAGTGCCGGCGCAGCTTGTTGGCCGATGCCTGGCCCGGCAACGTCCGGGGATTGAAGAATGCGGTCGAGCGGTCGGTGTATCGCAGCGATGATCCCGATGCGCCGATCGATCGCATCGTGTTCGATCCCTTCAGTACCTCCATCTGGCAGTCTGATACCGGCGCACACCGAGCCAACGATGAAGAAGACACGGCGTCGAAAGACCGCGTCAGCGATGTTGCCCTGCCGACGGACCTGAAAGACCGGGTTGCGGCGCTGGAGAAGCAATTGATCGATGATGCGATGCGCGCGGCTCAGTATCGGCAGCCACGCGCAGCCGAGCTGCTCGGGCTGAGCTATAACCAGCTGCGTGCAATGTTGAGGAAGTACGGGCTGGTAGAACGCTACGGGCGTCGCCGGAATAAGCGCGAAACGACTTCGCGGCAGCCATCCTGAAAACACAGTGCGCAGCGTCCCGGCCACGCGGGTCCGCCGGAAGTCCTGATCCGTATTGCGTGCCGACGCCGGGCAGGATCAGCGCGCGGTGCGCTGGTGCCAGCTAGAAATAGCCGTGCAGCTGCAGAAAATAGAGATCGGAATTCTGCGCCGCGTTCTGGGGAATGCCGTCTCGGATCCGCACACCGCCGCGGATCTGCACATAGGAAAACGGGTTGTACTCGTACACGATGCTGTAGCGGTTCTGCTGATCATTGGACACGTCGTCGTCCGGATCGAAGCCCCCATAGGTGAGCTTCAGGTTGTGCCCCTGGCGGATCAGCCAGTTGCCTTCGACAAACCCAACTACCTGCTTACGGCCGTCTGTGCCTAGTGACTGGTCGTCGATGTAATCGATTTCGCCGAGCCAGCTTATCGGCCCGGTACGCAGCCCGGCAAAACCGCCTACTACGCTGCGCTCGTCTTCGCCCGCATCGTTGAAATTGCCGCTGAAGCCGACGCGCCACATGTTACTTATGTAGGAGGCGAGCAGGCTGAACTGCTTGCCGGTGTTGTCTTCAGGCCCGCCGGCGGATCCGTTTGTTACCGCGAGTATTACTTCGAAGCCGTTGAGCGTGATTCCTGCCTCTACACCGTCGTCGGGCGTGTTCATGTTGTAGCCCACGACTTCACGAACGAATTCGCTGTCGTCTTCGAGTCGCCATCCGAAGGGCCGAAAAATTCTGCCGGCCTTGATCCAG
>CBFCXA010000057.1:0-10708 GCA_965601985.1 uncultured Chromatiales bacterium
GGTCGACGAACTGGTTAATCAGGGTGTGATCACGGCCGACGCTGCCGAGTCGATGAAGACCAGGGCCGCGCTCAAGGCACGTGAGCAGGCGGCGCAGCAGGCGATTGCGGCCGGTGAAACCGAGGACATTCCGCCCGCCGCCGATGCCGCGGCGGGCGCCGCTGCTTCTGTCGTACGCGTCCCCTATGTGCCGGAATTCGTCCGGGACGAGATTCGCGCCGAAGTGCGCGAGGAATTGCGCCAGGACGTGACGGACGATGTGGTCGCCGTTGCTCGTGAGGAAAAATGGGGCACGCCTGATGCGCTGCCGCAGTGGTTGAATCGCATATCGTTCACCGGTGACTTCCGCGTGCGTACCGCCACCGCGCTGCTGGACGAGAACAACAACCCCACAGTGCCGTTTTTCCAGGCGATCAATGAAGCCGGCGGCGCCGCCGCGGCCGGTGAGAATGTGTTTCTGAATACCACGGACTCGTTCACTCGTCTGCAGCTGCGCGCGCGTCTGGCGGCCGTGTTCACAATGACGGACAACGTGCGCGCGGTCATGCGTCTGGCGACCGGTAATGACATTATCCCGACCACTCGAAACCAGACCTACGGCAACTATGCCGCGCCGTTCGATATTTTTCTTGAGCAGGCTTATTTCGAGTGGGCTTCGGCGCAGATGTGGGAAGACCACGAATTGATGCTGCGCGTCGGACGTGTGCCGCAGACATTCCTGTACACACCGCTGGTCTTTGACGACGACTTCTATTTCGACGGCCTCGGCATGAACTATCGTGGTGAGGTATTCGGCGAGGACCGGGCGCTGTTGCTCAATCTCGGCGCGTTCACCCTGCTCAGCGAGCGCCCGAACAACATCCTCGGCGGCACCGATTCCAAGTACTGGTTCGGTGGCCAGCTGGGTATCGACTTCGGCTTCACCGAAACGCTGCGCCTGCTGGTGGCCGGCGCCTACTACGACTTCCAGGACGTCGTCGGGCAGCGAAACGAGTTCAACAGCACCGCGAAGGACTGGACCGCACCAGGGTTCATCGCCAAGGGCAATACCGTTTTCGACATCCGCAACGACAATGACCCGGATACTCAGCTGTTCGCGCTGGCCTCCGAATTTCGGCTGGTCAACGCACTGTTTGCGCTCAGTTACAGCGGGTTTGCGCCGATCCAGGTCACGCTGCGAGGCGATTACGTACAGAACATCGGCTTCGACGAGAACGACGTCGCGGCCCGGGTTGGCACCGCCGTCGAAGAGCGCAACACGGGCTGGAAGGGCCAGCTGGAAGTGGGCTGGCCGCGGCCGGCCGACTTCGGCCAGTGGCAGGCTTTTGTCGCCTACCGGCATCTCGAGCGCGACGCCGTCATCGACGGACTGACGGATTCGAACTTCCACGGCGGCGGCACCGACGCCGAGGGCTACATTCTGGGCTTCCTGTTCGGCCTGACGGAAGACACCTGGCTCCGCGCCCGCTACTTCGCGGCCGACGAGATCGATGGCGCGCCGGCCGGATTTGCCGAGCCCTTCGACCCGCTGGCGATCGACATCTTCCAGCTGAGCCTGAACGCCCGGTTCTGACATGCGTTTTACTGCCTGCCTGCTGTCCACGATCGTGCTGACCGCCCCGGCGTTCGCCCAGGACGACCGTTCGGCGCAGGCGCTGGCGCGCGCCCAGTCACTGCTGCGCCAGGTCTCGGCGCAGAAGCAGGAGCTGGAAGTCGCGAACGCGCGAATGAATGCGGAACTCGCAACGCTCGAGAAAGAGAACAAGCGCCTCGAAGCCACGCTCAAGGAGACCGGACTGGACCTGGCTTCGACAGAACGCAAGAACGAGCGGAACTCGCAATTGCTGGAGTTGACCCAGGAACGCCTGTCGCGCACCGAGGACACGCTCCGCGAAGGCATCGAGCGGCTGCGCAATACCAATGCCGAGCTGTTCGAGACCCGGCAGGCGAAAGCCCAGCTCGAGGCCAGTCTCGCCGAGACTGAGTCCGAGCTCGCTGACAGCGAGCGTAAGAACATGCAGCTGTACCAGGCGAACGTCGAGCTGCTCGAGCTGTATCGCAAGAAGGGGCCGATCGATGGTTTGTTCCAGCGTGAGCCGGTTACCGGCCTGAAGAGCGTACAGATCGAGAACATCCTGCAGGAATACCGCTTCAAGCTCGAGGATTCGCTGCGCGAATCGAACCAGGCGCGACTGGACGCCGGTACCGAGTCTTCCAGCCCTCGCTAGGTCGTCTGCCGGAGGCAAGGAGGCAAACCGTGTCCCGGGTATCCAGGCTGTTGGTGGCTGTAGTGCTTTGCCAGTCGCTGCTTGGCTGTGCAACGACTGAACCCGCGTTGCCCTTGTACGCAGCAGAAGTCGAGGTGTATCTCGAGCCTTACGATGAGCGCGGCTTCTGCCGTCTGCACATCGCGCTGCGAAATACTTCCGGTGCGCGGCAGGGCTTCAGTGATTTTCGAATCAGCTGGCAGGCCGTCGGGGCGAAACTTCCGGAGTTGCAACTGCGTCACAACGCGATGCGCCCGGGCATGTTGCGCAGCACTAGTGCAAACCTTGCGCTGAAGTGCCGGCAGATCGAGTCGATGCGCATCGACTCCGCGACCTGGGAGCTATTCGAAGGTTGGGACAACGAGTCACCTGCTCGGGTGCGCATCGACGGCGCCGACGCTACCGACTGGACGTTCGAATTCAACAAACAGCTGGGGGTCTGGGCGGGATCGCGCAAGACCGGCTGAAGCGCAGTCCGCCGATGCTGCGGGAAGGCCCTGCGCCGCGGTTAGTCGAGCACTTCCAGTAGTTCGACCTCGAACGCGAGCGCGGCCCCGGGCGGGATCGTTCCGGTGCCACGGTCTCCATAGGCACGGTCTGCGGGACAGCCGATAATTGCGCGCCCGCCCGGCTTCATCAGCGGGATGGCTTCTTTCCAGCATCCGATTACGCCCGTGAGGCGCGTTTCGAAGGCTTCGCCGCGTTCTCTCGAGCTGTCGAATGGCACGCCGTCGCGCAGCGTTCCAACGTAGTGGACCCGGACTTTGGAACCGGTCGTCGGCGAGTCACCGGCACCGGCTTCGAGTTCCCGAAAGACAATGCCTGAATCCAGGCGCACGGCGCCTTGTTCACCGGCCATGTCGTCGAGAAAGGCGCTCGCAAGTTTGCGTTCTGCGGCGACCATCGCGTTGCGCCGCTCGACCAGGAAGTTGTTCAGCAGGGATCGATACTCCTCACCGAAAGCCGGAGCTTTCCCGGCCGCCTGGTCCTGCAGCCCGCGTGCGATCCACGCAACCTCGTCCTCACTGATGACACCGGCCGCTTCGACCTGATCGCCGAAACTGGCGCCCCAGTAGTAGAGGAGTTCCTCCGCCTCTGATGCGAAGTCGGGTTCGTCGGCGGCGCCGGGAAGCGACAGGGCCAGGCTTGCAGCAGCTGCGATTGCAGCGATACTTGCGACAGTCTTCATCATGGTATCCACGAGGGCAGGGCAGATGCCGGCGGAAACCTACCGACCCAATGTTACGATTCGGCGACGGCCAGGACGGGCCTTTTCCTGTGCTATGCTGCGCCGCCTTCGAGACGCGCCAATTGATTGAATTCACGCTCAATAACCGTCCGATCCAGGTCGACGTTCCCGCAGATATGCCGCTGCTCTGGGTGTTGCGCGACGAGCTTGGCCTGACCGGAACCAAGTACGGCTGTGGCATTGCGCAGTGCGGAGCCTGCACGGTGCACCTGAACGGCGGCGCGGTGCGCTCCTGTGTGGTCCCCGTCGGTTCAGTCGCAGGTGCCCAGGTGCGCACTATCGAGGGCCTGGCCGGTCCCGACACATTGCATGCGGTCCAGGCCGCCTGGATCGAAGAGCAGGTTCCGCAGTGCGGCTATTGCCAGCCGGGCATGATCATGGCGGTCTCAGCCTTCCTGGCCGAGAATCCGGAACCGGCCGACGACGAGATCGATCGCGCTATCACCAATATCTGTCGCTGCGGGACCTATCCGCGCGTACGCAAGGCAATCCATCGGGCAGCCCGGTCTCTGGCCGGGGATATCGAAAAAACGTGAGGATAAAACCAGTGTCATTGTTTACTCGTCTATCTGGACTGGCTGCTCTCGCGGCCGTGGTTCTGCTTGCCGGCTGTGGAGAATCCGGCGGGCCGCCCTCTGAACAGGCCGCAGCACCCGCCGGCGTTGATGCACCGGCCGGCGCGCCGGATTCCGCCGCGCCGGACTATGACATCAATGCACTGGTGGCTTCGGCGGACGCCAAGCGAGGCCAGACGCTGTTTCTGCAGTGCCGCGCCTGCCACAGTCTTGCCGAGGGTGAGCCGCACAAGGTTGGGCCTAACCTGTGGGGCATGTTCGGGCGTAAGGCCGGCCTTGCGCCGGGCTTTGCCTACTCCGAGGCGGTCAGCGGTTCGGATATTGAATGGTCAGCCGAGACCCTGAACGAATGGCTGGCCCGGCCCAGTGATTTCCTGCCGGGTAACCGAATGGTCTTCATCGGTGTGAAGGATCCACAGGACCGTGCCAACCTGATCGCCTATCTGCAGCAGGAAACCGGCGCCAACTAGACGACCCCGCGCGACTAGTCGCTGCGGCCGATCTCGTCGATCCGTTTCTGCAGGCTTAGCCGGTCCAGGCTGGCAATTGGCAGGCTGGTGAATATCTCCAGCCGGTTGCTCAGCATGCGCAGCGTGTCGGCGAAGGCTAGGTGCCGTTCCGCCTCTGTGCCCCGGGCAGCGGCGGGATCGGGTAGTCCCCAGTGCGCTGTCATGGGTTGCCCGGGCCATACCGGGCATTCTTCGGCAGCGGCGCTGTCGCACAAGGTGAATACGAAGTCGAGTTGCGGCGCACCCTCGGCGGAAAACTCCGCCCAGTCTTTAGACCGCAGCTGCTCGACCGGGTAGTTCTGCCGCCGTAGCAGTTGCAGGGCAAAAGGATGTACCTCGCCCTTCGGCTGGCTGCCGGCGCTGAACGCGTGAAACCGCCCGTTACCGATCCTGTTGAGCAGGCACTCGGCAATGATGCTGCGTGCCGAATTGCCCGTGCACAGGAAGAGGACATTGAAGTCTCGTTCGCTCATGTGACGATTTCAGGCCTTCCGGTCGTTCCAGTCAAGCGGCTGCCGGGTGTAGCGGTTCGGCGCCCGCTAGACGCAGGTCTTCGAGGTGTTCGGGCCAGTTCATCAGTTCCAGCCGACCGTCGTGATGCTCCACCAGCACGGTGCAGTTTTCTACCCAGTCTCCATCGTTGATGTAGTCGATACCGTGCCGGGTTTCCCGGTCGGGGCGGTGAATGTGTCCACAGATCACACCGTCGAGTCGCCGCTTGCCGGCCGAGCGGGTAACAGCGTCCTTGTAACGCTCGATGTAGCGCTGCGCCGCGCCGGAGCGCCGCTTGAGCATGGTTGCCAGAGAGTAATAACGCAGCCCGCGTGCCAGTCGGTGTCGGTTGACGTGGCTGTGCAGGTACATGATGCCCCTGTACATGTTGGAACCGATCCAGTTCAGCCAGCCCGGACAGGTGACCTCGGCATCGTACTGGTCACCATGCGTGACCAGGTAACGCCTGCCGTTCGCCGTGGTGTGCAGACAGCGGCGACGGATCTCTACATTGCCGAAGCGCAGGCCGCAGTACTCGCGCATCGCTTCGTCGTGGTTGCCCGGTATATAGACCACCCGGGTCCCGTGCTTGGCCTTACCGAGCAGCGTACGGATAACGTCGGTGTGTAGCTGGGGCCAGCAGAACTTCTCCTGCAGGCTCTCAAGGTCGACGATGTCGCCGACCAGGTACAGATTGCGGGTCCGAGAAGCGCGCAAGAAGCTGAGCAGCAACTCTGCCTGGCAACCGTGGTATCCCAGGTGAACGTCGGAAATGAAAACGCTGCGGAAATGCATCAGCGGCGGGTTCGGGCTCATGAACGACTCCGGCGGAAGCTCTGCGCTAACGCTAAGCAGCCCGCATGTCATCGCGTTGACAGATCGCTTACAGTTTTATTTATCTATTATTTAGTTAAGCGAACTATCTACAAATCTACTTGAGGTATTTTCCTGGCGCGCCAGCACCAGGTTGCCGAGAAATTGCCGGGTAGCCTTTGGCCAGGATGACTCCAGAGCCTGCGCCCGGCAGGTATCACGGTCGAGGTCCAGGCAGGCCAGCGCGGCCTCGCGGAGGTTCTCGTTCAGGACGCCTGTTTTGCCGTTCCGCACCACGTCGATCGGCCCGGTAACCGGGTAGGCGGCGACGGGCAGGCCGCAGGCCATTGCCTCCAGCATGACCAGGCCGAAAGTGTCCGTGCGACTGGGAAAAACGAAAACATCCGCCGCGCCGACATAGGCCGCCAGCTCCTCGCCGAACTTGTAGCCGGTAAACACGGCGTCGGAAAATCGCTGTTCGAGTTCTTTGCGCGCCGGTCCGTCGCCGACCACGTACTTTGTGCCAGGCAGGTTCAGGGCAAGAAAGTCTTCCACTGATTTCTCGACCGCAACGCGGCCCGCGTAGAGCCAGATGGGGCGTTCTGCGGAAAGGAAGTCCGGGTCGCCGGGCCTGAACAGACTGGTATCGACGCCCCGCGTCCAGCGGACGATATTGCTGAAGCCCTGATCCTCGAGTTCCTGCTGCTGTTGTCGGGTTGCCACCATGGTGCGTGCCGCGCGGCCGTGGAACCAGCGCAGAAAGGCAAAGCTGACGCTTAGCGGGATCGGCACACGGGCCCTGACATACTGGGGGAACTGCGTGTGGTAGCTAGTGGTGAAGGCCAGGTCATGACGCACGCAGTAGCGGCGTGCGGCCTGTCCCAGCGGGCCCTCGGTTGCGATGTGGATGTGCTCCGGATCGAAGGCCTCGAGCCGCTGCGCGACGCCGCGCCCGGGCCACAGTGACAGGCGGATCTCCGGGTAGGTCGGGCACGGAAAACTGCGGAATTCCGAGGGATTGACGATCAGCAGCTGATGGCCCATGGAGGTCAGCGTTGAGGCCGTGGTCGACAGGGTCGTCACCACGCCATTGACCTGTGGGCCCCACGCGTCCGTAATAAGGGCGATACGCATGGGCGCCGATTTTGGTTACGCTGTATTAAGCTTCGTCGACGGAATTGTTTAACTTCTGTGAAATCAGGCCTGTCATGGAAGGTTCAAAAATTTGTCACTGGTTTGTCGCCTAAGGCCTTGAATATGTGCCATATGAAAAACCGCGACCGCCAGGTGACTCATGCGTGTTCTGAAGCCTGAGGGCGGCTTTGCCCGCCTGGATGCCTTCGAGGCGCGGCTGTGCGTGCCTTGTAACGGGGTCGCCCGCAACCCCTTAGTACGCAGATTCTTCCGGGTGACCAGCCGGCTGGGCGACGGCATGGCCTGGTATGCGATGCTGGCGGTTCTCCCGCTGGTCTTTGGTCCCGCCGCGGTTGGCCCGACGCTGGCCATGGGCGTGACGGCGCTGGTCTGCATCGCGATCTACAAGATTCTAAAGCAGACGCTGGTTCGCGAACGCCCGTTCGCCTCGCACTTCCAGGTGAAGCCGGTAACCAAGCCGCTGGATCGATACAGTTTCCCGAGCGGACACACCATGCACGCGGTCGCTTTCCTGGTGCAGCTGGGCTTCTACTTCCCGTCGGTGATGTGGCTGATGCTGCCTTTCGGGCTGGCCGTCGCCGTTTCCCGGGTCGTACTCGGCCTGCATTACCCCTCGGATGTGCTGGCCGGCGCACTGGTCGGCTGGGCCCTTGCCAGCATCAGTCTGGCCGTGGCCCCGATGATTATCTAGAGCGCGCCCGCCGCGCCGAAGAATCGCGTCCAGGCGATCGTTCCCCAGGTCAGCGCCCAGAGCAGCAGGCTCAGCAGCACCGCCGCGGACCCGATGTCCTTGGCTCGCCCAGATAGCTCGTGGTGATCGGTGCCGATGCGATCGACGGTGTATTCCACAGCGGTATTCAGCAGCTCCACAATCAACACCAGCAGCACGCTGCCGGCCAGCATCAGGCGCTCGACTGCAGTGGTGCCCAGCCACCAGGCAGTGGGCAGCAGCAGCAGGGCCAGGACGGCCTCCTGACGAAACGCCTCCTCGCTCTGCCAGGCGGTACGGATGCCGGTCAGACTGAAGCCAGTGGCGGCCAGCAGGCGTTTCAGGCCGCGGCGGGTATTGACCGCAGGGCGGGGCTGGTTCATTTGCGGGTCTTGCTGGTGCCGCGGGCGGGCAGCGCATACTATCAGCGGCGAAGTCTTAAATTAAAGTCGGCCAAGACCGGCGTAACTACACTGTAACTTAAATAGATTTCTTGGATGGCCTATCGAATCAGCCCAAATAAGAAGGCTGGCCGCGAGATGCGTCGCGTTCTGCTGGAACAGAACGACAAGGCGCTCGTGCTGCTGCGCGACTGGCCGGCCGACCCCGCGGATCGTGTGCACCGTGCGCGCCAGGCCTTCAAGCGCCTGCGCGCCGCGCTTCGGTTGCTCAAGAGTCGGGAAGCGTACATTTTCGAAGTGGAGAACCGTTTCTATCGCGACCAGGCCCGCCGGCTCTCCTATGTACGTGACGTATCGGCGATGGTTGAAGTCGTCGATACCCTGGCCGAGGGCGTATGGGAGAGCTTGCCGCGCCAGTCTCTGTTGCTGCTTCGCCAGAGTCTCGAACGCCGGGCCGAGCAGGAGGCAGCCGACGGCATCACCGGTATTAGCGCACGCGTCGCTGAGGTATGCGACGACCTGGAACGCTCCCAAGAAAGACTCGCGCGCCTGCCGTTGAAAGGCCTGCGGGCGAAACATCTGCGCAGGGGCGCACAGCGGACCCTGCGCCGCGGCCGGGCCGGATTCGAGCGGGCCTGCCGGCAGTCCAGCGACGAGGCGCTGCACGAATGGCGCAAAGTGGTGAAATACGCGATGTATCAGTCGGGCCTGCTGCGCGATCTCGATCCGGAACGGGCTCGCGTGCAGCGGCCCGCGCTGTCGACGCTTGCCGAAGTGCTGGGGCATGCGCAGGATCTCGCGGTACTCGACGAGCTGCTCCGCGCCCAGCCGGACACGCTGGGCATTGATCTGCACCTGCAGCGACTGCAGTGGATTGTTCGCAAGGCGCGTCGCGAAACCCGCGATCGGGCCTTGGGTATCGGTGTGCAGGTGTTTGGCCGACCTGACAGCCAGTCTGCTGCCGTGCTGCCTTTTCCGCCGCGCGCCGCCCGGCGTCGAGTGCGTTAGCTGCGCGACGGTTTCAGGCCGCGATCGCGTCGCTTGGCTCGCCCAACAGCGCGAGAACTTGTCGCGCTGTGCGGCGCCAGCCAAACGTGCTGCCGACACGACGGCAGAGCTGCCGGTTGGCGCCCAGGGCCCGCGTAACGGCCCGACCGAGATTCTCGTCGGCAGCGCCGACCTGCCCGCCGTCGAGCAGCGGTGCGGCGTAGGGGCCTGGCAGGCTGGCGACCGGCACCCCGCAGGCCAGGCTCCGCGCGGCCAGGACCAGTGATGCGATACCACTGTCTGCGACGACACAGACATCGGCCGCGGAAATCAGGCTGGCCTGCTCCGCGGGGCTCACGTAACTGAAGATTGATACGCCGTCCTGCTCGTTCGGGCCGGTCCAGCCGGGGACATACGCGACCTTTGATCCGGGCAGCGGCAGTTCGAAAAAGCGGCGCAGGGCGCTGGTGTCATGTCCGGTGCTGAGCAGCATCGATATTGGACGCGGCAGGTCGAGATTGTCATACACGCGGGGCTGAAACGCCTCTTCATCAACACCGCCACCGATCAGTACCGTCTGCCGAATGCCCCGGGAATGCAGCAGCTCGCGAGCGGCCGGAACCGGGACCAGGACCCGTTCAGCGCCGGCATGGATCTCTTCCACGGCGGCTTCGAAACCGGCCGAAAAGTGCGCATGGCTCGCAACGGCGATACTGGTCGAGGCGTAGGGACGACCCTGGTCACGGCAGGCCCTGGCGAGCGTCCGCGCTACTGGGCCGTCCGAAATCAGTAGCACCGCCGCATCAGGGTCACGCAAGGCGCGCCCGGACTGACTGGTGTCCGGCAGGCTGCCGGTGTCAGTTATCTGGTGTCCGTCCTGTTGCCAGTGCCGGGTCAGCCGTCTGCCCAGATCCTGCAGATAGGGGTTGGCCTGGCTCTCAGCGTCCGTGCCGATGACTATGTGCATGCTTTTTTACCAAATCCTCAATTATTCAAAAGGCTAGGGAACTAAGGTGACAGGCGGGTGACATTGCAGCGACAGACTCCTTACAGCGCCGCTCGCGTGCACAGCTGTAACTGGAATGAAATATCTGCGTAAACAAGCTGCAACGACCATTAGTCTTAATGTCAAAAATTGCTGGACTGCGCGATACGCCATGGCTCGAATACTGGTGGTCAACGAACAGGCAGACGACCGGGACGTCGTCTGTGCGCAACTGCGTGCCGAGGGGCACGATATGTTTGCGGCGACGACCGGCCGTGAGGGCCTCGACCTGCTGCGTCGGACTTCGCTCTCCCTGGTGATTACGAACTCGGGGTTGCCGGACATGGACGGACTCGAGTTTGTCGCCGGCATGCGCGCCGGAAATGGTTCAGGCCATGCGCCAGTCCTGATGCTGGCGGCAGATGCCGAGGCCGATAGCGTTGCCAGGGCGAATGCCGCCGGGGTGGACGAAGTCGTTTTCAAGCCATGGCAAAAGGGTGAACTGATCGCGCGCGTGAATGCTGCTCTGCATCGCCCTCAGGCCCTCGGTATGCGTGACATCCTGG
>CBFCXA010000058.1:0-10689 GCA_965601985.1 uncultured Chromatiales bacterium
CGCGGTACGGGATGCTCTCGCGTAGCAGCACTTCTTCGAAGACGCGCGACTGCGCGTTCGAGCGGTACAGCACCGCGGCTTCCGCACGCGGATTACCCTGCGCTACCCAGTCCTGGATGCGGCCGACCACGAACGCGGCCTCGTCGCGCTCGTTATAGCCGTTATACAGCCGGATTGGCTCGCCCTCGTCGCCAGCGGTCCATAACTCCTTGCCGAGACGGCCGCTGTTGTTGGCGATCACCGCATTGGCGGCGCGCAGTATGGTGCCGGTAGAGCGGTAGTTCTGCTCGAGCTTGACCACGCGCGTGCCGGGGAAATCTTTCTGGAAACGCAGCAGGTGCTCCATACGCGCGCCGCGCCAGGCGTAGATCGACTGGTCGTCGTCGCCGACCACGAAAGGCACACCAGTCTCGCCGACCAGCACGCGCATCCACGCATACTGAATCGAATTCGTATCCTGGAACTCGTCGACCAGCACGTGGCGGAAACGTCGCCGGTAGCGCTCCAGCACTTCCGGGTTGTGCAGCCAGAGTTCATGCGCACGCAGCAGCAGTTCGGCGAAATCGACCAGCCCGGCCTGTTCACAGGCTGCCTGGTACTCCCGGTACAGGCGAATCAGCTGCGCACGATTCGGATCGCCGTTGTCCGGGATGTGATCCGGCCGCAGTCCCTCGTCCTTCTGATTATTGATGAACCACTGAATCTCACGGGGCACCCAGGTGCTCTCGTCGAGTTCCAGGCCCCGCACCAGGCGGCGGATCAGTCGTTGCTGGTCGTCCGCGTCGATGATCTGGAAACCCTGCGGCAGACCGGCCTCCTGCCAGTGCCGGCGCAGCAGCCGGTGGGCCAGCCCGTGGAAGGTGCCTACCCACAGGTTGTCGACCGGTACGCCGAGCAGCGCTTCGATACGCTGGCGCATCTCCGCGGCGGCTTTGTTGGTAAAAGTGACCGCGAGAATGCCCAGCGGCGATACGTTCTCGACCTGGATCAGCCAGGCGATCCGGTGCACCAGTACGCGCGTCTTGCCGCTGCCGGCGCCGGCGACCACCAGCATCGGCTCATCCGGCGCGGTCACTGCTTCGCGCTGGGCCTCGTTCAGCGGCTCGATGATCGGCGTGACGTCCATGCCCGCAGTCTAGCAACTGGCCCGCGATGCGAGGAGAGCGATACCGTCGGTCACGGTTGCGCGCAGATGTACAGCATTCGTTCACGCCCGAGGTCGTCGAACACCGGCTCGATCGAGCAGGCAGAAAGGTCCAGCGTCGATGCGATCGGGCTGTTGGTGTCGTTGCAGGGCAGGCGCTCATCCAGGTCGGGCAGCGCGAGAAACACCGGCGGCGCATCGAAGTTGACCGGCGGTAGGCCGGCATTTCTGCGTGCCATGCCCATGTTCACGTACTGACCGAAGCTGCGCTCGCAAATGCGCGACCGTCGGGTGTCGGACAGCCTGCCTTTCAGCGAGTCCAGCCAGTCGAGCAGCTGCTCGTCGACGATCGGTTCGCCGCTGTCACGTATTGCGACACTGGCGTAGACGAAGGCATCAGCCAGCAGGCGATCCGGGCTGCTGCGGCTGAGCACGCGCAGTCGCCGGGCAAATTCCGGATCGGTGTCGTAGTCAGACAGGTTGAAGTAGCTGAAAGTTTCCCGTTGACTGGCGATCTGCAGCAGCGCCGCGCTGCCGCCCTGTTCCACGGCTTTCTTGAACAGATCCAGCGCCGCGAAAGAATCGGTCAGGGCAACGCGCATGCCCAGGCTGAGCGTCGCTCCCGCATCGCCGGCTTCGCTCAGGCTGCGCAGCGTTTCGTCGTCGAGGCTGGCAAAATAGTCTTCGGGCGTGTTGCCGGCCGCTACGCCGAGCAACGGCTGCGGTCCGTTGAAGCCGCGCTGCCGGAACCACTCGGCGCTGGCATCCAGCAGGTTCGCGCCGTTCAGGCCGCGGGCGTCCAGCAGTGCCTGAAGGTCGGCGCTGCTAGTCAGCTGTACGGGCGCGGCGCGGCCGGCCGGCGCTGCGGCCGCCGGCGCCTCTGCGGCTGCGTCCGCATCTTGCGATTCAGCTGCCTGCGGTGTCGGCACCTCCAGCGGTTCGACCTCGGCATCGCCACCGATCTGCCGCACGACGATCAGCAACACGCCGAGCAACAGCGTGGCGATCAGTACATGCACGTTGGTTTTTGACACGGGCCCTCAGGCAGGTGAGCGGAAGTGCGCCAGCGACGTTGCGTGGTTCAGGTTCAGCACCGAGAGCAGCAGCAGCGCAGCCACGCCGTTGTGCATGACCGCGAGGCCCAGCGGCAGGCCGAACCAGACCACGCTGATGCCCAGACTGATCTGCGCGGCCAGCGCCAGCAGCACGAGAATTCCGGCGCGACGCAGGTCGTCATTGCGGCGTCGCCAGACCATAAAAGCAACCAGCCCGATGACGGTGGCCGCAACCAGCGCACCGAGCCGGTGTACGTAGTGGATCGCCACCCGCGCCGGCGCCTCGAGTATGCCGAATTCGTAGTCCAGACCAAGGCCGCGCCACATGACGAAGCCTTCGGCGAAGTCAGCACGCGACGGCCACCATTCGCCGTTGCAGGTCGGCAGGTCCGGGCAGGCCAGGGCCGCGTAGTTGGAGCTGGTCCAGCCGCCGAGCGCGATCTGCCCGACCAGCACGACCAGCGCGACGACTGCTGGTACGTAGGCCGGCCGCCGTGGTGTCGCGTCCACCTGTTTTCGTCGCCGATGCTCGAGAATCAGCCAGAACAGGATTGCTGCCGTGGTCAGTCCGCCGAGCAGGTGGCCCATCACGATCAGTGGTTTGAGCAACAGGGTTACCGTGAGCATGCCGAGCAGCCCCTGCAGGATGACCACGGCCAGCAGCACGATCGGCAGCACCACGGGCTGACCGAATTGCTCGCGGTTGGCCCAGGCCAGTCCGGCGATCAGGATGATCACGAAGCCGAGCGCGGCTGCGATGTAGCGGTGGATCATCTCGCGCCAGGCTTTGCCGGCGTCCAGGGCCCGCTCCGGGAATGCAATCTGCGCTTCGGCCCGGGTCGCTTCGTCACCGGGCAGCACGATGTAGCCGTAGCAGCCCGGCCAGTCCGGGCAGCCGAGCCCGGCGTCGGTCAGTCGTACCCAGGCACCCAGCACGATCACGCACAGCACCATGCCGAGTGCCAGGTATAGAAATCTCACGTACCAGTTGTACATCTATCCGATCCTGGAGGTCTTCAGCAGCTTCTTGAGATCCGTATCCATCGCGCGCATCGTCGTGCCCGGCGGGAAGCGCATCATCAGGTTTCCCAGCGGGTCGACCACCAGCACTTCGCCAGCTGCGACCTCGCCGATGATGGCCAGCACCGGCGCCAGCCGGGGCTCACTGGCCGGCACCGTGGCGAGGTTCGGGTGTTGCTCGGCAACGAAGTCCGCATTCGCAACACCCTGGCTGACCAGCCATACGCGCTGCACGCGGTCGCGTTCCTTGCCCAGCGCGCGGCGTACCTGGCGGCTCTCGACCAGGGCTTTCTGGCAGGTATCGTCGCAGTCGCCCGGCGCAACGATTACCAGTGTCCACAGGTCCATGAAGCGTGGCGCCTCCGCCCCGCTGATCAGCGAGTCGGTCGGCAACGGACGCGGCGGCTGGATCAACAGCCCGTTCACGGCCATGCCGGTGGGTTTCCAGATGTTGCCGTAGTAGAGCGCAAAGGCCGCTGCCAGCGGGCCGAAGAATACGAAGGCCAGCAATATCAGCGTGCGTCGACCGCGGTTTCGCTGGCGAATGAATTCTTCATCTGTCGAGGCGGTATTCATGAATTTCTCTTGATGTTGAGAAGAAAGTAAATCACCAGGATCGCCGCGGTGAAGGAGAACCATTGCACCGCGTAACCCAGGTGTTTGTCCGGCCCCATCACCGCGGGCCGCCAGTCGCGCAGATAGCCATCCGGCTGGTCCGGCAGCAGCAGCAGCTGGTAAGCGGGCAGATCCAGTCCGAGCTGGTTTCGCAACTGCGCCGCGTCCGGGTACAGCAGCCGTCGTGGCCACGGGCTGTCGTCACCAAGGTTCGTCGGTTCCAGCCGGATACCGGGTCTCGGCAAGCGGTCGAGCCGCGCTCGCAACGTTCGATCGCTTCGGTCGACAGCAACGTCGGGCAGCTCGCCGCGATCCGCCGATGCCGGCAGCCAGCCGCGGTTGACCAGCACCGGGCCGAAAATGGTGATGAGCGGGGTCAGCACCTGGTAGCCGGGTTTGCCTTCGCTCAGCATGTTGTCCAGCAGCACCTGGCGTTCCGGCTGATAGCGCCCGCTGAGTTCGAGCAGCTGATAACGCAGGTCGGCAGCCTCTGAGTCCGAAGGCAGACGCCGCAGAACCGAGTTCTCGTCGGCCAGGTCGTACTCGCTGAATAACGCGCGTTTCTGATCGGCCCGATCGAGCTGCCATAAGCCCGCGGTCACGAACAGCGCACCGCCTGCAACCAGCGCAAGGGTCGCCCACCAAGGGGGCTGGAATGTTAAGGTTCGTGATTCCACCTGCGGTCGATTCAGGCCCGGCTCATGCTGATCAAGTTACTCATCGTCCTGTGCCTGATAGGCATCGTCATCAGCCTCGGTTCGGGGCTGTTCTTCATGGTCCGCGAAGAGCGTGATTCGAAGCGGATGGTGCGGGCCCTGACGGTGCGCGTGGCCTTGTCGGTTACCTTGTTCGTACTGCTGTTCCTGGCCTGGTTTCTCGGCCTGATTCAACCCAACGCCGCTCCAGCCGGCTAGGCGCAACTTGCCCAGACGCCGACGCCGGCAATCGCCGGCGTCGTGTCGATTAGTCCGGCAGGGCCAATGCCCTGCCCGTCGGTCTAATCGCTGTCGATCGTCAGCCCGTTTACAGCCAGTAAACGAACACGAAAAGAATCAGCCAGACCACGTCGACGAAGTGCCAGTACCAGGCGACGCCCTCGAACGCGAAGTGTTTCTTCGGCGTGAAATGGCCGCGCAGACAGCGGAACCAGATGACGGTAAGCATGATCGCGCCAATGGTCACGTGCAGGCCGTGAAACCCGGTGAGCATGAAGAACGTCGAGCCGTAAATGCCGCTGCCGAGGGTCAGGTTCAGCTCGTTATAGGCGTGGATGTACTCCTCCGCCTGCAGGCCGACGAACAGGAAACCGAGCAGAAAAGTCAGCGCCAGGAAGATGTTCAGGATCTTCCGGTTGCCGTCTTTCAGCGCGTGATGCGCGATAGTGATGGTCACGCCGCTGGTCAGCAGGATCGCGGTGTTGATTGCGGGCAGGCCGAAGGCAGGAATCGTCTCGAAGTCACCGCCTATCTCAGCCGGGCCGTTGGTCGGCCAGGCGTTTTCGAAACCTTCCCACAGAAAATAGTTTGTGAAGAAGTTATTGCCCTCGCCGCCCAGCCACGGCAGCGCAAGCTGGCGGGCGTAGAACAGGGCGCCGAAGAACGCGGCGAAGAACATGACCTCGGAAAAGATGAACCACATCATGCCGAGCCGGAAAGAAGAATCCACCTGGTCGTTGTAGGTACCTGCTTCGCTCTCGCCGATCACTTCGCCAAACCACAGCACCATCATCGCGATGATCACCGCGGCGCCGGCCAGCGACAGGAAGGTTGCGCTGCCGCCGTTAAGCCAGATCGACACGCCGATGAACAGCAGCGTCAGCCCGATCGAGCCGAGTATCGGCCAGCGCGTGCCGTGCGGGATGTAGTACTTGTTGTCCTGGACCTGTTCCATCTGGTTATCCCCAATTACCCTGTAGCGCCGGCCCCGCCGGCGACTTTCTGATCAGCAAAAAATGTATAGGACAGCGTCAGCCTGTCGATATGCCGCGGCAGGTCCGGGTCGATCATGAACTGCACGCCCATGTCCCGGCCTTCCTCCGGCGCAAACTCCTGCGCGGTGAAGCAGAAGCATTCGGTCTTCTTGAAATACTTGTTGGCCTGGCCGGGCGCGACGCTGGGTACCGCGCGGCCGACCATGTCGCGCGTGGTCAGGTTGCGCGCGAAAAAACTGGTGTCGTACAGCTTGCCCGGCACCACATCCATGGTCGCGACCGCCGGCCGGAATTCCCAGGGTGCGTACTGGTTCAGTGACGCGACGAACTCGACCGTGACCGTGCGATTCTCGACCGGCGCCTCGGCGGCCACGACGTCGGCCACCGGCGTGCCGGTGCGCTGGCCGATGCCGGTGACTTCGCAGAAGATGTCGTACAGCGGCACCATCGCGAAACCGAAGGCGAACATGGCGGTGGCCAGCACCAGGAGCCGAGCGACCAGACCGAGGTTACCGGGGTTGCCGCTCATGCGCGCAGTACCCCCATCAGGATGAAGCCGAAGTAGAAACCGAGTGCGATCAAGCCGAGCAGCAGGGCGGTACGCCGGACCCGGCGGCGGCGCTGCTGCTCTTCGTCCATTGCGGTCAGCTGTTCGGCCATATCGCTATGCTGATCGTCCTACTTGTTGACAATCGGCGCTTCTTCGAAGGTGTGGTACGGGGCCGGTGAGGGTACCGTCCACTCGAGGCCGTCCGCACCGTCCCAGACCTGGTCGGTGGCTTTCTTGCCGCCGCGGATGCATTTCACGACCACCCAGACCAGCAGCAGCTGCGATATGCCGTACAGGAAGGCGCCCACGCTGGAGATCGCGTTGAAGTCGGCGAACTGCGTGGCGTAGTCCGGAATACGCCGCGGCATGCCGGCCAGGCCGACGAAGTGCTGCGGGAAGAAGGTCAGGTTCACGGAGATTGCCGACAGCCAGAAATGCCACTTGCCGAGTGTCTCGTCGTACATGTGGCCGGTCCATTTCGGCAGCCAGTAGTACACACCGGCAATCGCGCCGAACAGCGCGCCCGGCACCAGCACGTAGTGGAAGTGCGCGACCACGAAATAGGAGTCGTGGTACTGGAAGTCGGCCGGCACGATGGCGAGCATCAGCCCGGAGAAACCGCCGATGGTGAACAGGAACAGGAAGCCGAGCGCGAACAGCATCGGTGTTTCGAAGCTGAGCGAGCCCTTCCACATGGTCGCGGTCCAGTTGAACACTTTCACCCCGGTCGGTACCGCGATCAGCATGGTCGACAGCATGAAGAACAGCTGACCGGCCAGCGGCATGCCGACGGTGAACATGTGGTGCGCCCAGACGATGAACGACAGAAACGCGATGCTCGCGGTCGCGTAGACCATCGAGTCGTGGCCGAACAGCGGCTTGCGCGAGAAGGTCGGGATCACCTGCGAGATGATGCCGAAGGCCGGCAGGATGATGATGTAGACCTCGGGGTGCCCGAAGAACCAGAAGATATGCTGGAACAGCACCGGGTCACCGCCGCCGGCGGCCTGGAAGAAGCTGGTGCCGAAGAAGGCGTCGGTCAGCAGCATGGTCACCGCGCCGGCCAGCACCGGCATCACCGCGATCAGCAGGTAG
Organism: uncultured Chromatiales bacterium; assembly: GCA_965601985.1. GTDB lineage: Bacteria > Pseudomonadota > Gammaproteobacteria > Steroidobacterales > J054. The sequence continues at coordinate 7,410 of CBFCXA010000058.1, forward strand.
GCCGTGATCAGCCAGGTCCAGACGAACAGCGGCATCTTCAGCAGGCTCATGGTCGGCGCGCGCATGTTCATGATGGTCACGACAATGTTGATCGCGCCCATGATCGACGAGATACCGAGCAGATGGACCGAGAAGATCGCGAACGGCAGCGCGTTGCCGGTCTGTAATACCAGCGGCGGATAGAGCGTCCAGCCGGAGGCCGGTGCGCCGCCGCCCATGAAAAATGTGCTCAGCAGCATGGTGCCGGCAAACGGCAGGATCCAGAACGACCAGTTGTTCATGCGCGGCAGCGCCATGTCCGGCGCGCCGATCATCATCGGGATCATCCAGTTCGCGAAGCCCACGAAGGCCGGCATGATCATGCCGAAAATCATGATCAGCGCGTGCATCGTGACCATCTGGTTGTAGAAGTCAGGATTTACGAACTGCAGGCCGGGCTCGAACAGTTCGGCGCGGATCACCAGCGCCATGGCGCCGCCGACGAACAGCATGACCAGCGCGAACATCAGGTAAAGCGTGCCGATGTCCTTGTGGTTGGTGGTCGTGACCCAGCGCATCAGGCCCTTGGCCGGGCCGTGATCGTCGTGGTGGTCGTGTGCAGCGTCGTGCGTGGTAGTCGTGCTCATGCTCGTTTGCTCCGTGGCGGCCTGCTGTTCCCTGCCGCCCTGCGATTCACTGAATTCTTAAACCTTAAGGCGTCCTCAACGCCGGGCCAGGCGGACGTCGCTCTGCTCGCTGGCCAGCCAGGCCTGGAAGTCGTTCTTGTCCAGGACTTCGACGACCACCGGCATGAAGCCGTGGTCCTTGCCGCACAGCTCGGTGCACTGGCCGCGGTAGATGCCCGGCTCGGTGATTTCGAACCAGCCTTCGTTGATGAAGCCCGGGATCGCATCCTTCTTGATGGCGAATTCCGGCACCCACCAGGAATGCAGCACGTCGTTCGACGTGATCAGGTAACGAATCTTGGTGTTCGCCGGAACCACCCGCGGCTTGTCGACGTCGAGCAGGTAATTCTCGACCTCGAACGGGTCTTTGCCGGAGCCCAGCTGGCGGGTCTCGTTACTGGTGTCGGCGAGATTGCTGTAGAAGCCGACGTCTTCACCGACGTACTCATAATGCCACTTCCACTGATAACCGGTGATCTTCACGGTCATCTCGGTGTTGCGGCTGTCTTCGATTTCGATCAGCGTCTGCGCCGCCGGTATCGCCATCGCCACCAGGATGAAGACCGGGATCACGGTCCAGATTATTTCCGCCTTGGTGCTGTGGTCCCACTTCGCGGCGACCGCGCCCTTGCTGTGGCGGAAATTAATGATCGCGTAGATCATCGCGCCGAATACCACTACGCCGATGGCCACGGAAACCCACAGGATCAGCATGTGCAGATCGTAGGTTTTCGGACTGATGGTCGATACGCCGACCGGCATGTTCAATTCCCATGCTGCGAAGGCCGGATTGATGGCCGGCAGCAGGCCGGTAAGGGCCAGGATGGCTTTCTTCATCATGCTATTGCTCTTCATCGGGTCCATTCCCGGTTCGGATCCAGTTTCAGTTCATCTGCTTCGCGCGCCGCGGCGCCCGGTTTGCCGATGACTTCTGTCAGTCTGTGCCGCAGGCCATCGCGCTCCTCGTCCGTCAGGAACGCGCCGACCACCACGCTGCGCCCCATCGACCGCAGGGACAAACGGCTGGGCCAGTTGCCCGCCGATGACCGCTGCAGATGCACGCGCGTCCAGGGTCGCTGAAATTCGTACTCGTGAACCTGGTCGCCGTGCGACTTGCGTACGGTGACGTTGCTCTCGTCGACGCGAATCAGCTCCCGCATTCTTCCCTGGCGCATGCTGAACCATAGCGCTGCGCCGAGCGCAGCGAGTTCCAGACCCGCGAAGGGCAGGATGGGCCAGTATCCGGCTGCCGCGAAACTTCCCGCGATCCCCAGCGAGACCGTCGCGATACACAGGAAAAAAATGGTTGCCGTGCGGCGCGTCAGCGAGCAGTTAGGGCGCAGTTCGAAAAGGTGCACAAAAAACTACCTTCAAGCCGACCCTGTAACGCCTCGATCACCACCTCCACACGAGCGGGCGAATGTTACTGAAACGGCTTGTGCGGCGCAATTGCGGGTAGTGCTTGCTGAATAAGAATTGTTTAATAAAAACAGGCCGTTGGACTTGCAGCCTCAGCGCCGTTTCAGGCCGCCGATCTGGTCCGGCGAAATCTCCTGAAAACCAGCCCGGCGACGGCCGGCGGCAGCGGCCGCCCAGGCATGACCGAAGACCAGTTCCAGGCTTATGTCGAAACGCCCGTCGTCGCCGGCCAGGCTGCGCAGCGCCGCCTCGAGTCGCTGCGCGGCGCCTCGCCCGGTCAGGCCAGGGTTGCGCTGCGCCAGAGTATTGGCCGCGCCGGCTGCGCGCAGGTCCTGCCAGAGTCGTCGCGGGTCGCCATAGCTCACTTTGACGATGTCGGTATCCAGCACCGGCTCGCTGAACCCGGCCCGAACCAGCAGGTCGCCGAGGTCATGCATGTCCGGCTGCGGCGGGATATGAGCGTACTTGTCGGCCGTCGCCCAGGCGCGTCCGAGTTCCAGGAAGGCATCCCGCCCCAGGGTCACGAAACTGAATAGTCCGGGCGCGCGCAGCACCCGGCGCGCGTCGGCCAGGCAGGCGGGCAGGTCCGGGCAGTAGGCCAGCGTCAGGCTGGCAAACACCAGGTCGACGCTGCCATCAGGCAGCGGCAGCGCTTCGGCCGCCGCGCATATGCGCTGCGCTTCGGGATCGACCTGCGCCAGGACGCCGGCGTGATGGTCCAGCGCGATAATGTCCGCGGCGGGATAACGTGCGCGCAGAGGCGCGATCGCCGCGCCGCTGCCGCAACCGAGATCCAGCACCCGAGACGCGTCCAGACGAGTCCATACGAGGCGCTGCAACAGCTCCTCGCGCAGACGAGAGTGGATAAAGCGATCCTCGTCCGGCCAGGCCAGGCTGCGCCGCTGAGCGCGGCGGCGGCGGCGGCGGTTGGCGAGTTCGGCGGCCTGCACGACGCTGCCGCAGCGGCCGGCTCAGCCGGCGACAGCCCGGGCCGGCGGATCTGCCGGCGCGGTTTCCGGGCGCATGCCTAAACGCCGGAGCAGCTCGAGGTCTTCGTTCGCGTCCGGATTGGGCGTGGTCAGCAGCTTCTCACCGTAGAAGATCGAGTTGGCACCGGCCAGGAAGCACAGGGCCTGCAGGCTCTCGTCCATTTCGGTGCGGCCGGCCGACAGGCGCACATGCGATGCCGGCATCAG
>CBFCXA010000059.1:0-10649 GCA_965601985.1 uncultured Chromatiales bacterium
CTTCGACCGGGCCGCGACACGGCGCTCGCAGACTGCTGTCGCCGCTTCGGCCTGTATGGCGCGGGTATTGCCACCTGTCGTGGACCGAGCCCGCCGCCGGGCGCGCCCGCGGGGCATTGCAGTACGACGCGCTTCATTGACCCGAGCGGACGGGTCAGGGCGCAACTGCCGCCCGGCGAACCGGGCTGCCTGGTCGTTTCGCTCTGAATCCGCGGCGATTTCTGCCATCATCCCCGCCAGCCGGAATTTGCCTGGAGTATTACAAGATGAAACAGATCGTTTGCCTCGCCGCTGCTCTGCTGACCTGCCTGGCCGGCTTGCCTGCATCGGCGGCCGACAAGGGAACCGTCGTGGTCATCGGCAGCGGCCAGAGTGGCCGACCGCTGGCGCGCATCCTGCTCGAGCAGGGCTATGACGTGAAGATCCACACCCGCAGCGCCGAGCGCGCGAAGAGTCGTGGCCTGCCCGAAGGCGCCGGCGTCGTCGAAGGCGATTCCACCAAACCCGAAACGCTGGCCGGCGACTTCGATGGCGTCGACTTCGTGATCTCGACCATTGGTGCGCAGTGCGCGCCTAACGAACCACCCAGGGCGGGCTCCACACCGGAAGACGTCGACTACATGGGCATCGCTAACCTGGCGAGCGCGGCGAAGGCTGCGGGCGTGAAGCAGTTCGTGCTGATGTCGGCGATCGGCGCCGGCAACGCCGATCCAGAGGATGGCCTGAACAAGATGTGCGACATGGTGCTCAAGTGGAAAGGCGACGGCGAACAGGCACTGCGCGATTCCGGCGTGCCGTACACCATTGTTCGACCCGGCGGCCTGAAGCCGTTCCCCGGGCAACCAGAGTGCATGGAAGGCACCGAACCGCTGCTGGTTTACCCCAGCGACGAAGAGCGCTCGGGGGCACTGTGCCGCGCCGACGTCGGGCTGGTGATGGCAGCTGCGCTGGGCAATGCCGATGCGCTAGGCAAAACCGTCAACCTGATTGCCGATAGCTCGGCAGGCCTCGACGACTGGCAATCCGCCTGGGCGGAGATCCCGGCGGACTGAGAGGCTGCAGCCATGGCGGTAACCGGGCTGGTCCTTGCGCTGCTGCTGGCCGGCTGGGGCGTCTTTCTCTACAACCGCCTGGTTGCCGATCGTAACCAGGTGCAGGCGGGCTGGAGCGACATCGACGTACAGCTCACGCGCCGTCACGAGCTGGTGCCGCGCCTGGTCGAGGCCGTTAAGGGCTATGTGTCACACGAGCGGGCCACGCTCGAGGCGGTCACCGCGCTGCGCCGGCAGTCGACGGAAGTCGGGCAGCTCGCGGTAAAGGCCGGTGTAGAGAAAGAGCTCGAAGCCGGCGTGCGCAAACTCATCGCGCTGGCCGAAGCCTATCCCGATCTGAAGTCCAGCGAGAATTTCCTCGAGCTGCAACGCGAACTGGTCGAAATCGAAGACCACCTGCAATACGCGCGGCGTTTCTACAATGGCGCGGTGCGGGTATTCAACACGCGCATCGAGACCGTGCCGGACCTGATCGTGGCCCGCCTGTTCGCATTTCGGCCCGCGGAGTTCTTTGCAACCACGACCCGCGACGCGCCCATGGTCGCCCTGTGAGACGGGGCCTGGCGACAGCGCTGGCCGGACTGCTGTTGTCCACCGGCGCGCTCGCACAGGAACAGATACTCCGTTTCGACAGCGAGATCCGCGTATCGCCCGACAGTGGCATGCAGGTGACAGAGACTTTGCAGGTGCGCGCCGAGGGCCGGCAGATCCGGCGCGGCATTTTTCGAGATTTTCCCACCGACTACTTCGACCGCGCCGGCAACCGGATCCGCGTCGGTTTCGAAGTGGTCGATGTCACCCGCGACGGCATAGCGGAGCCATTCTCGATCGAGCGGCGCGCCAACGGCGTGCGTGTCTATATCGGTGACGCCAATCGGCAGCTGCCGCCCGGTGAGTACGAGTACCGGATTACGTACACGACCAACCGGCAGCTCGGCTACTTCGACGATCACGACGAGCTTTATTGGAACGTTACAGGCAATGGTTGGGCGTTTCCGATTCTCGCCGCGAGTGCGACCATCACCCTGCCGCCCGGCGTGCCGCGCTCGGCCATGGCGATCGAGGGCTACACCGGCTCGATGGGCGCGACTGGACGGGACTACAGCGCACAGGTCGAGACCGACAGCCGCGCGTTCATCCGCAGCACGCGTGCGCTGCAGTCGGGCGAGGGGCTGACCGTGGTAGTGAGCTGGCCGAAAGGTGTGGTCGTCGAGCCGTCTCTGGGGCAACGCGCAGCCTGGCTGCTCGATGACAACCGCAGCCTCGCTATAGCGCTCGGCGGTGTCGGGGTGCTGGCCGGCTACCTGTTCTTTGCCTGGTCGCGTTTCGGCCGGGACCCTGTCGCCGGGCCGATCTTTCCGCATTACGAACCGCCGCCGGGCTTGTCTCCCGGTGCCTGTCGCTATGTGTGCGAGATGGGGCATGACCACCAGGCGTTTTCTGCCGCGGTCCTTAATCTGGCCGCGAACGGTTACCTGACCATCCACCAGGGCCGCGGTGCGGCGCTGGATTCGGCGACCGACGAGACTGTGTTCGACCAGGCGCGCGCGAAGCTGACCGCCGGACAGGACCGGCTGCTCGGGCCGCTGCTGGAGATGGCCGAGGATGCCCTCGACGACTACGACGACGACACTTTCATACTCGAGCAGAACAGCCCGATTCGCGGCCTCAAGCCACTCGGGCCCGGCGAGCAGGCGCTGTTCAGCAAGTTGTTCGAGCAGGGCCGCCACCTGGTACTGACCAATGCGCAGCACCGGATCGTGCGCGCGGCATTGCGCGAGCATGAAGCCGCGCTGAAGAAGTTCTACCAGCGGGCGAACTTCCTGACCAACACCGGCCTGCTCGCGCCGGCAATCCTGATCATGGCCGTGACCGCGATACTGGTTTTTGCCAGTGGCATAGAGACGCCACTCGCGGTCGGCGCGCTGTTTCTGTGCGTGCCGCTGATCATTCGCTTTGTGCAGCTCATCAAGGCACCGACGCCGGCCGGCCGGCGGCTGATGGACCGAATCGGCGGGTTTCGTCTGTACCTGTCGGTAGCCGAGGCGGATGAACTCGCGCGGATACAGGGCATCGCCGGTCCGAGCCCGGAGAGGACCACGGCGCTGTTCGAGCAGTTTCTGCCCTATGCGCTAGCGCTCGATGTAGAGCAACCCTGGGCCGAGCAGTTCGAGCCGCTGTTCCGGCGGATCTCGGCCGAACAGGGCAGCGCGTACCGGCCGGGCTGGTATGTCGGCCGTCGGTCGTTTGGCAGCGCCAGGGGCTTCACGAAGTCTATGACCGGCGCACTGGGTTCGGCCATCAGTGCATCGGCCACGCCCCCGGGTTCATCGTCAGGTGGCGGCGGTTGCGGCTCATCCGGCGGGGGCGGTGGTGGCGGCGGTGGTGGAGGCTGGTAGTCGTTGCCGCAGCTGCGCCGACAGGATTCAACTTGCGCTTGAGCCGACGATCGCCGGCTCTGGTAACTTCGCCACCTTGTCGTCGTTGTCCGAAGTGTAGGATGGTGTGAGATGCATGCCGGAATCGGATGACGTGACCAAGCCGCTACACAAGGGCTACGTGCCCGGACCATTCGGACAAATTCACTACTACGAGCAGGGCGACGGCCCGCCGCTGGTGCTCGCGCACCAGTCGCCGGTTTGTGGCCGCCAGTTCGAACTCGCCATGCCGCTGCTGGCCGAAGCGGGTCTGCGTGCCATTGCGGTCGATACGCCGGGTTTCGGAATGTCCGACCTGCCGGCTGAGCCGCCGGACATTGCCGGCTACGCCGATGCGTTCCTGTCTTTATTGGACGGGCTGGATATCGACCGTGCGCATCTGCTCGGTCACCACACAGGCGCGTCAATCCTGTGCAACTTCGCCGCGCGTTACCCCGCGCGTGTCGACAAGCTGATCCTGAACGGTGTGCCGCTGTTCACCCCGGCCGAGCTCGAGCAGTTCCGCGCACTGGAACTCGCACCGCACCCCGTGCACGCAGACGGCTCACACCTTCAGGAGGCCTGGGACCGGCGTATCCAGTTCACGCCCGGCTGGACCGACGAGCTGTCCATGCACCGGCGGCTGGTCGACCAGCTATGGGCCGGCGATACTTGGTGGTACGGCCATCGTGCGGCATTTGCCTACGACATGGCGCCGGACTTCATGGCGCTGAAAGGGCCGGTGCTGTTGTTCACCAACACTGGCGAAGACCTGTATGAAACCACGAAGCTTGCGCACCAGCGGCGCCCCGACTTCGCCTACGCGGAACTCGAGGGCGGCACGCACGACATCGTCGACGAGCAGCCGGAAGCCTGGTCTGGCGTAGTCGCAAAGTTCGTGCTGGACGGCGCGCGCGGCTAGCGCCGCTTACGTCAGGTCGGCTTCCGCGCCGCTGCGAAATCCATGAAATCGTTGCGCGGCTTGTCCCAGCTGTCGAGTTCGAAGATCTCCGGTGTATGAATTTCGAGCCCGCGTCGGACCTTGCCGGGAAGAGCGGCAGGGCTGTTCAGTTTGGCTCCGTACGCACGGCCGAACGTCCGACCGTCGCGCTGGCCCATGCCCAGCCACGGATGCCAGCTGACCAGGTTCTGGAACTGCACGGCGGCGGGCGCGGAGGCACGGGTCGTGTCGATCACATCGTCCACGCGCGCGGCGAACGTGTAGAAAGAGTCCCAGTAGTAGCGTTTGCCGGACGACTCCTTCGGCCACTTCTCCGCGCGGAACGGATTCGGGAAGGAAAACGATGATTGCGTGGGCACGAACACGTAGCCGCCCATCTCGTTGATCTGCAGCGGTTCGGGTTTCAGCGTCGCGTTTTCATCGGTTTCGATACCGTCCGGTCCGAGGGTGATCTCCACCGGGCCGCCCAGGAAATGCCAGACTTCACGGGTCTCTCCGGTGACCGGGTTGCGCCAGCTCGTCAGCGGGTCGTCACTGTCGAAATCGGCGACCACGCCTGATTCGAAACTCCGGCCAATGTAACGGCCGTTCTCGCCGGGCCGCCAGCGCACGATGTTGTAATTGAGCAGCGTAAACAGTGGCTGTGTGTTTCCACCCGGCAGGTGGGCGTAGATGTGCATACGATAGAGACTGTGTACTTCTTCCTCTGCCGTACTGCCGATGATGCGCGCGCGCAGCGCGCTGCGCTCGAGCGGGTCTTCCAGGCGAATGCCCCCGATCGAGGTTGCGGCGCGGGCGAACGGAGTACCCGCCGCACCGGCCAGCAGCGCGCCGGCCAGCAGGCCGCGTCGGTCGATCAAGCCGGCGGCCATCGGCCTGTCGGATCGCGAACTATCCATCGTCGTCTCCCTCGAGCAGGTCTGCGACAAAGTCTGCCAGTTCCTCGTTAAAACGCTCGCGCCGTTCGATGAACAGCAGGTGACCGGTGTCCTGGTAGATCGACATGCGCGCGTTCGGCAGCTGGTCGACCAGAGAGCTCACGCCTTCGATCGACGCGGTCCCGTCCTGGTCGCCGACCGTGAACAGTACCGGCATGCTCAGCCGGTTCAGCAGGTCGGAGTTATCCAGCGCGCGGCCGGCCATCGCCTTGCGTACGGACGGCGTGACGGACAGCATCGCGGCCACTTCGCGATCGATCACCGCCCTATCGACCGGCGCGGCCGCCATGCCGGTAACGACTCCGCGCGCGGCTTGAAGCCGGTCCCCGGGATCGGGTGAAAGTGCCAGCCTGCCGAAGCGGGCAAAATCGGCGGCGCGCTCAGGGTCCGGCGGCGGGAACGGCAACATACCGCCGGTCGTGCCGACGAACACCACGCCGCGCAGGCGTTCGGGTGAGTAGTGGCGCAGGAAGTCCATGGTGACGTGACCGCCATAGGACCAGGCAACGATCACCGGGCGCTCCAGGCCGGTCGCTGCGATCACGGTTGCGACGTCATCGGCCCAGGTCCGGGAATCGGCGTAATCCTCTTTCTTCCAGGACTTGCCGCTGTTGCCGTGCCCGCGCAGGTCGAAAGCGACCAGGTGCCAGCGCTCGGCCAGTTCCGATTCGAGCTGCTGCCGCCAGCTGCCGCTGGACATCGAAGCACCGTGAATCAGCAGCAGGCCGGGCGCATTTTTCGGCCCGGACTCGACGACCTGCAACGGCAGTCCGCCGGTGCCGTCAATCATGCGGTACTCCAGCGCCTGGGCTGCGGGCAGCCCGCCCAGAAAGAGTATTGCGATGCTCAGCGCGGCGGCCCGAATGCCGCCAGGCAGGATCCTGTGATCGATGCTCATGGACCGTGTTGTCGCACAGCGCTTACCAATGAGCAAGGCGATCGAGAGTTGCCGGCTACTCCAGCCCCAGTGCCTGCACGTCGCGCAGCACGATATCGAGGTCCGGCCGCGTCCGGTAGGTGGGTTCCATGTATACGGCCCGCACCGTCGCATTGGTGGCGATGATGTAGAGCACCGGTCGTGGCACGCCGAAGGCCGCGCTGCCCACCGGATACTGCTCGTCGCGAATGCCGAGGTCGCCGTTGATGTCGCCACCCGGGTCGGCGAGCATCGTGTAGCCGATGTCCTGCGCCTGCGCAAAGGCGGCAATCTCGGCCACCTCGTCGACGCTGATCGACACCACGTTCAGGCCCAGCTGTTCGAACTCCGGAGAGCGTCGGTTCAGGTCCGCCAGCTGCGATTGGCAGAACGGGCACCAGTCGGCCGAGCGTACAAAGGCGAGCACCAGGCCCTGCTCTCCGGCCAGTTCGCCCAGGGTTCTCCGCACACCGGCCTGGTCCTCTGCCGCGATCGACAGCGGGAAGAAATCGCCCACTGCGGGGCCGGGTATGGCGTCTTCGCCGGATGCAGGCTGGGCCAGGGCAAGCAGCACTGCGGCTAGCGGCGCCGAAAGCAGCTTTCTCATGTCGGGCTCCTTTGCGGAATTGATCCTCGGTCCGGGTATTGACCATGCCCGCCGCCAATAGTGCCATGCGCCCGACGGGGGCCGCCGGTACTACGCCGCCGGCGCTTGGCGTAACATCCGTCATTACAAGACCAACAGCCGGCGCATCCCGGTGCCGGCGCGATAACGGAGATTCCAGCGTGAAACTCGAAACCCTCTGCCTGCACGCGGGCGCCAGCCCCGATCCCACGACCAAAGCACGCGCCCTGCCGGTGTACCGGACCACGGCCTACCAGTTCGACAGCACCGAGCATGCGGCCAACCTGTTCGGTCTGCGCGAGCTCGGCAACATCTACTCGCGCATCATGAACCCGACGCAGGATGCGCTGGAGCAGCGCGTCGCGGCGCTGGAGGGCGGCGCGGCCGGGCTGGCTCACGCCTCCGGCACCTCAGCGATCTTCAATGCGGTCAACAACATCGCGCAGACCGGCGACGAGATAGTCAGTGGCGGCAACCTGTACGGCGGAACCTTCACGATGTTCAACGACATCTTCCCGCAGTTCGGGCTGAAGACGAACTTCGTCGACGCCAACGACCCCGACGCATTCGCGGCCGCGATCAACGACAAAACGCGGGCGCTGTTCTGCGAGACGCTGTCGAACCCGGCCTGCGACGTGACCGATATCGAGGCGGTGGCCGAGGTCGCCCACGCGCATGGCCTGCCGCTGATCGTCGACGCGACCTTTACCACCCCGGTACTGCAGCGCTCGATCGACTTCGGCGCGAATGTCGTCGTCAATTCCCTGACCAAATGGCTGGGCGGGCACGGGACCGGCATCGGCGGCATGGTCGTGGACGCCGGTCGTTTCGACTGGAAAGGCGACAGGTTCCCGCTGATGAACGAACCGGATTCGAGTTATCACGGCCTGCGCTGGGCGCACGACCTGCCCGAGGAACTCGCGCCGGTCGCCTACCTGCTGCGCATGCGCACGGTGCCGTTGCGCAATCTCGGCGCCTGCATCAGCCCGGACAATGCATGGATCTTCGCGCAGGGCATCGAAACGCTGCCGTTGCGCATGGAGCGGCACTGCGCCAACGCGCGCCAGGTCGCCAGCTACCTGAAAGATCACGCGCAGGTTGACTGGGTGCGCTATCCCGGCTTGCCCGGCGACCCGGCCAGCGACAAGAACGAAAAGTACCTCAACGGCATGGGCGGACCGATGGTGGTGTTCGAGATCCAGGGCGGGGAGGCGGCCGGCAAGGCGTTTATCGAGGGCCTGGAACTGTTTTCCCATCTGGCCAATGTCGGCGACGCCAAGAGCCTGGCGATTCACCCGGCGACTACCACCCACTCGCAGCTCAATCCGGAACAGCAGGCCGCGGCCGGCATTACGCCGGGCCTGGTGCGGCTCGCGGTCGGTATCGAGCATATCGACGATATCGTTGAAGATCTCGACCGGGGGCTGGCTGCGGCTCGGGCCTGACGCGAAGGCCTGCAGCCAAGTCGTGTCCGTTCAGTTCACGCAATTCGACCGCTTCGAGCTGGAAAGCGGACAGGTGCTGCACCAGGTGCCGGTCGCGTACCGAACCTGGGGTGAGTTGAACGCGCGCGGCGACAACGCGATCGTGATTTGTCATGCGCTGACCGGCAACACCGACGCGGACGAGTGGTGGAGCGAGATGATCGGCCCCGGCAAGGCGGTCGACACGCATCATTACTTCGTCGTGTGCGCCAATGTGATCGGCTCTCCGTATGGCAGCGTGTCGCCGCTCACCGTGAACCCGCAGACCGGCGAGCCCTGGGGCGCGGACTTCCCGACAACCACGGTACGCGACTGCGTCAGCCTGCACCGACTGTTGCTGGAGCAGCTCGGCGTTACCCGCGTCGCGTTTGCGATCGGCGGTTCGCTGGGCGGCATGCAGGTGCTGGAATGGGCCTTTCATCGTGACCTGGTCCAGGGTGTGGTGCCGGTTGCAGTCGGCGGGCGCCATTCCGCCTGGTGTATCGCCTGGAGCGAAGCGCAGCGACGCGCGATCTACGGCGACCCGCGCTGGCACGACGGACGCTACGACCCGGCTGACCCGCCGGCCTCCGGCCTGGCAGTCGCGCGCATGGTGGCCATGATCTCCTACCGCTCGTTCGAGGAATTCGATGAACGCTTCGGCCGCGAGCGCAGCGACGAGGGCTTTCATGCAGAGACCTACCTGCGCCACCAGGGCGACAAGCTGGTCGATCGCTTCGATGCCAATTGCTATCTCCAGCTTACGGAGATCATGGATACTCACGACGTCGCTCGCGGCCGCGGCCACTATCTCGACGTGCTGCGCAGTATCGAGCAGCCGGCGCTGGTCGTGGGTGTGACTACAGACATCCTCTACCCGCTGGCCGAGCAGCGCGAGCTGCAGGAGTATCTGCCCAAGGCCGAACTCGCCGTGCTCGATGCGAACCAGGGCCATGACGGCTTTCTGATCGCGCAGGAACAGCTTGGCGAGCAGGTACGCAGCTGGCGGGAACGTGTCATCGACCCGCTGTTGGGCAACGATTAGCACACCAGGAAGCAGAACATGTCCACGCAATTCGGTCTCGCGCTCGATTTCTGGAGCACCCGCAAACCCTTGAGCGAACACCTCGACGACTACAGCCGCTTGCTGCAGATCGCCGAGGGCTACGGATTCAACTCGGTCTGGGCCGGCGAGAACCGGCCGAGAGAGCTGCAGCCCGGCCATACTCCGTCGCCCTTGCTGGTCCTGGCATCGCTGGCCAATCGCACGAGCTTGCGGCTGGGTACCGGCGTAACCCTGCTGACGCTCTGGCAGCCATTGCGGCTGGCTTATGACGGCGCGCTGCTGGACCAGATGTCGGACGGCCGGTTTACGCTCGGCGTCGGTGTGGGTATTGCGCCGGTCATGAAGCGTTACGGCGTGCCGCCGGAAGAAGCGGGCAGCCGCATGGACGACACCATGAAGATGCTCAAGGCGCTGTGGTCCGGCGCGGATCACTATGACGGCGAGCATTTCAGCCAGAAGGGCGCGGTGATCCCCGGACCGGTGCAGCCCGGCGGCCCGCCGATCTGGGTCGGCGGCACGGTCAACCGCTCGATCCGGCGTGCAGTCGAGCTGGGCGATGCCTGGTACGGCGCGACCCAGTATCACTTCGAAGTGGTTCGTCGCCAGGCGCAGCGCTATCGGGAGGCACTGGCCGCAGCCGGCAAGAACCCGGAAACTGCCACCGTCGCGGTTAATCGCACCGCATTCCTGGCGCCTACCGACGCGCAGGCGCGCAAGGAAGGCAAGCCGTACGTCAGCGAAGTGCTGAAGTTTTATGCCGCCTTCGGCGCGATCACCGACGCCGAGGGCAACTCGCTGGATCGCGACAGCGACCTGTTCGAGCAGGTCGACGACGAGGTGTACTTTGCCGGCAGCCCGGAGCGCTGCATCGACAGCATCGCCCGCTATGTCGACGCCGGCGTCACGCAGTTCAACCTGCGCGTGAGCATGGGCGACATGCCGAGCGAACTGGTCGAGCGCAGTATCCGGCTGCTTGGGGAAAAGGTGTTGCCGCGGTTCCTTTAAAAGGGCGCTGGTCGCGGATGAATCCGCTCCTGCGGTGCCAGGGATGTTTCGCAAAGTTCGATTTTACCGCTTGTTGCTGTCGGCGGCCGTATTGGCATCGGGCTGTGCGAGCTTGCCGGCGCCGGCGGAGTACCGCGCGACCGCGGCCGTGCTCGCGCAGCCCGGACAAGCGCCGGCCATTGACGCACGGGCGCGTTTCCGCAACA